>JANWXO010000090.1 GCA_025057295.1 Candidatus Binatia bacterium
TGGCAGAGCGCAGAGGAGCAACGTTCCTGAAGGCGGGAAGAAACACCTCCACTCCCGCACTCGCACCCTAGGTGGCTAACCCAGGAGAGGTTTCGCCCCGAACAGGCAGAGTCTTCGTCACCTGCCGTGCTACTAGCCACGACCGTGGCGCAGCAACTTGCCCGGAGTCGCACCGGTGCACTTGCCGTCCTGAAAGGTAATCTCGCCGTTCACGATAATCGCGTGGTACCCTTTCGCCCGCTGCACCCGGCGCCACTCCCCGCCAGGAAAATCGTATGCGATCTCTCCTACCCAATCCGGCTCGATATCCAGGGCAGCAAGATCGTAGACCACAACGTCGGCTGCCGCCCCTTCCCGCAGCACCCCTCGCTCTCGAAAGCCTGCTGCTTGGGCAGGCAGAGCAGAGAGGCGATAGTGGGCCTCTTCCAAGGTGATCTTCTGCTCGTCCCGCACCAACCAGCGCAGGAAGTCGGTGGTGAACGCCCCGCCAGTGAAGAATTTGGTGTGCGCACCACCGTCCGACACCCCTGGGAACGTCCACGGCGAGTCATTGATCATCTCGGCCATGAAGTCGGCGTTAAAACCACGGTTGGGACCGAGGAACTCGACGTTGAGGTTCCCGGCGATCGACAGGTCGAGCATCACGTCGATCGGGTGCTTCCCCTCTTCCTGGGCGATCTGCCCCAAGGACTTGCCGACATACTTTTCGAGCTCCGGCTTGCCGCCGTCGCTCTGGACGATCAGTACCTGGATCGGCCCGCCCACGCCGGCCTGAATCACCTGTAAGCGACGATCGGCTTCGTCGAACTCCCGCTTGACCGCCTCGCGCAAGGCAGGATTGCGCATCTTGGCCAGTTTTTCCTGTTTGGTCCCTGTGGTCAGCTCGCGCCATGCCGGGCTGGCGTCGTACAAGTTCCAGTGTTCAAGGGTAAAGGCAAAACCGGTGCGCACCGTCCCCGTCTGGCCATAAATCGGCAAGCCCTTCGCACGGGCACGAGCCAGCCAGTCCAAACTGCGTCGGTGTACCTTCGGGTCTTTGCGTGCCGGCACGATCGCGTTATGCAAAACTGGTCGCTGTGCCACCGCAGCCAGCTTTTCCAGGAAAGCGAGGTCGGCTTTGATATTCCCCGTGGCCTGTGTAATTTGAATGAAACCATCGTCGCGGGCGCGCAGCACCTCAGCAAGGGCGAGGATATCTTCATCACACATGACGTCGGTCACCATGGGTGAGCCGTCATAATCAGCCTGGGTAGAGTTCGGGCCCAACCGCTGGATGGAAAAGCCGCACAGCCCGGCATCCATCCCCTCGTGTAAGAGGCGCTGCATTTCCCTACGCTCGGCGGCGGTGGCCGGCCGGCTCTTGGCAGCCTCTAAACCCATGACGTAAATCATGAGGGAAGCGGTTGGCATGTATTGGATACAGTTTACCCCTTTGGGTGCGCGTTCGAGGGAATCGAGATATTCAGGGATCGTCTCCCAGTCCCACTGCATACCAGCTTTCATAGCCTCGAACGGGATGGCTTCGGTGCGTGTCATCGTCAGCATGGAGCGCTCGCGAAAACTGGGCTTCACCGGCGCGAAACCAAACCCGCAGTTCCCCAACACGACAGACGTGACCCCATGCCAACCGGAGATCGTGCAGTAGGGATCCCAGCGGATCTGCGCGTCATAGTGGGTGTGGAGATCGACAAACCCGGGAGCCACGATCAACCCCCCAGCATCGATCACTTTCTTGGCAAAGCCATCAGCTTTGCCGCCGATTTGCACGATCTTCCCGTCTTTGATCCAGACGTCAGCCTGATAGCGGGGGGTGCGCGTGCCGTCGACCACCGTACCGCCGCGAATGTGGAGATCATATTCTGCCATTGTATGTTCCCTCCTTATTGATAGAGTCTGCACGACAGATCCTGTTGAGCATCTGGGTGAACGTTCATTCACTATATAGCTGATAAGCCAGCGACAACGCAAGCACCTGGGTCGCGTGGTTCACGCGTTTCTCCCCTGCGATGAGAGTAAAGACCCTAGGAGCAAATACCTATGCAAGGCCGAGCCAGCGGTCATAGAGTTGATGGAAGTGGCGGATTTTGGTCTCTCCGTAGCTGCCGAAGGTGACATACCCCGGTTTTTTCATCGCCTCGAGGCCGATCTGGACCTTGGGGAGGTTATAGACATCTTGATTGAAGACGCGCGCTAGCATGCCGAGTTCGGGAGCGAGGGTCCAATCGTCATCAGGGCCCAGCCAATGGATCGGTGCTGCCGGTGGCCGCGCCCCCGGCGGGTATGGTGCTAAATACCAGCACTCCATAATGGACATGCGGTGATCATCCCCATAAGGACGGAAGCGGTAGGTGATCCGATTGAAGGCCCCCCAGGGGTGGAAGTTGGGGAAGAGGGTAAAGTAAAAGCTGTCCGTCAGCTCTGCGTCACTGAGGCGTTCAGCTGCAGGACCGAGAATCGCCTTCATCGCCTCGCGGCCCCGCGCCCCGAGAACTTGGCGTGCGGTCATTCCCTCTGGGACAACCAGAGGTGGTGGTTCGTCGAGGTTGCGGTCCAGCATGGCATCGAGCATCTCTTGCTCGGTCGGGGTCCACTTCAAGTGGGGACTCGGAGTGGCATTGGGCGTGATCGCGCGGCTGAAGTTTCCCCAGACGTCGTACTGCGAGTTGGCATCCCCGATACTGGGAAGAATTTGTGGATGGGTCGCCACGACGTGGTACGCTTCCATGAAGGCCTCTTGCGCGACTTTCCAATTACAGCGCAGGATCTTCGCCACGTGTGCTTGGGTGTAGCGCTGTTCGAGCGGCCACGGTGCGAAATGTTGCGGTAAATCGCCGAGAAAGCTTTCGAGCGGCTCGCACTCAGGATCGGGATTAATAAACACGAAGCCTCCCCAGCGCCCGACTCGCACCTCGGGAAGACGGTACTCCTCGGCAGTAACCCCCGGAAAATCCCATTGGCACGGAATCTCCTTCAATGAGCCATCTAAATTCCAGCACCAACCGTGAAAGGGACAACGCAGGTCGTGCGACCGACCTGGCCGTTCACGGAGCTGTCGCCCCCGGTGACGACAAGCGTTATAGAAAGCTTTGATCGTGTCTGGAGCCACCCGTACCACAAGATAGGATTTGTCGGTGATGTCGTAGACGGTGTAGCTGCCGACTTCAGGAATCTCTTCCTCTCGGCACGCCATCTGCCACACGCGGCTCCACAGCTTCTCTTTTTCTAACTCGTGATAGTCGCGCGAGATATATCGTGCGACATCGACTTTCTGTACCCCTGCTGGCAGAGGATTCTGCAGCCGCAGCACAGCTGGAACAGGCCGAGAGTCGGTATCGAGTAACTCTTGATACGGAATCCCGCCGGAGCGGTTCCCTCTAGGAGACAGGATCTCGGTCATCGGTCTCCTCCTTGCCGAAGTGCTCTCTCCTCAATCGCGGACAATCTCCAACGCCGCACGGTGACGGGAGGGCAACTGCGGGCCTGCAAGCCACAGACACATATGGGGGTCGGCGTGGGTGAGTTCCCCTTCCACCCAGGTGCCATCTGCTGTGAAGACACCTCTCTCACCACTTGGAGTCGTCACCTGTAAGAGTCCATCGTCGCGGAGTTCGTAGATCGCCCCTGTGAGGGGATGCCGCCGTCTGCGCACCATAACCTGCTCTCGCTGTTTGGGGTCTGCTCTGACTGAGGTTACGCCTGCGGGAGGTCCTCCCTCCCTATCCGGGCAGGCAGGTTAGCAAAGCGTTCCCTGCTACACAATAGGAGTCGACTGCCTGACCGCCATAGCGATCTAGGTCCCACCAGGGATAGGCCCGGATTGGAGTTTACTGCCTCCTTGAGCTGTCAGACGGCATGCCGGTTAAATATCGGTCTGCCATCCAGGAGACGGATCTTAACGGCCGCGGAAGGAAGATGACAACACCTCTACCGCGGTTCGTACAGGTGAACAAAAAGGTGGCGGTAGCGTTCTTGCCGCTCAGGGCCGAACACCTCTCGGACAACGAGCTCATCAACCTTGTCTCGCAGGAATTCGTCGGGAAAGCCTTCCGGGTTCCCATGTGCTCGCTCGGTCAGCCACTCTACCGCTTGTTCGGTCAGTTCATTGAGGCGCTGTGGGCTCAATGCCCGCTTACAGGCGAGAAACAACTCGCGGTCTTCGCTAGTGAACTTCTCCCATATCGGCGGGCGGGAGAGCACAACTGGGGAAGGACTGGTGGGGCGACGATGGAGAAAGGCAGGGCGGCGCGGTAGCGTTGAAAGCAAGTAAACGTAAAAAGTCGTCGCGCCATGACTCTGCCACACTGTCTTTACCAACTGCTTTGTCCGTAACCCTCGCAGCGCTCGCTGTAACGTACTGAGCGACAATCCACACTGCGCCGCTAAGTCAGCGTATCGGCAACGGGCGAATGGTAGCCCGCGCACGTGCGAGAGACGAAACAGGCGCTGATAGGTCACCTGTTCAGCTGGCGTCAGGTGAGGGAGCAGTTCGTCCATCATCTCGACATACGCTTGGCCGACGGTTTCCCAAGAGACACTGTGAATTTGCTCGTCTTTTTTTTCCATAAGGAACTTTTTAAGTAATTCTGACCAGTCATTATGACATAAAAAATATCCTTCGATAGGTCTCTCGCCAAAGCGAGAGCTGCTGCCTCTTCCTTCCCGTGCGCAGATGTTAGCCATCGATCGAGCGCTACATGTGAATTCAACGAGTCAAAATGGTAATTTTGACCATTAGAGAGTTGTTGAGAAAATTCAATGCAAACAAACCTTTACGGGAAATTTTTCTCTTTCTGGAAAATCGAACGAGACAAAATTTGCACCGCGATGACAAATTTCGAAACGGTCAAAATAACCGGTCAAAATATATCGGAAAAAATCCTCGGTCTTTCCAGTTGAAATGACAATGGAATTAGCGCCTGGCTGTTCGCTGACTTCCATTTGTCCGATGTCAACAGCGCCTTTGATTTCGCTCCCTGGATGGTTACGAGAGGGGAATATAGTATTATCGTATATACGATAATATTAATTGAGTCCCGCAAGAGAATCCTTCGATCGGAGGGGTGTGGCCGCGGGTGAAAGTTGCCGGGTACCGATAGTGTTTCAAAAGTAAATACGATAAGGATGATTTTATCGTTATATGATATTACGATCTATACCGTTATATAGACATGATGAAAGTCGCTAATTTATAAAGAAGTTAGTTGATATTTTTCGTATGATCGTATATTTCGTATATACTATCCATATAATTATACTATAGTGATCGTATCACTCAGCGGAATGGTTTCTTGTCCGTGCGCTGCGCATTCTCCCCTTCACAGGCCCGGGCTTGAGGCGTTCGAGGGAGCGGATGACGGCGAGCAGCTGGGTTGCCGGGAGTTGGTCTAAGGCATGGAGCCCGGCGCGGAGAACCTCGCTCCGTGTCAGTATGACCCCCTGCCGCGAACAGCGTTCTCGCAGACGGTTCATTAACGCGTAATCTGCAACGGGCATGGAGAAGTTTGCCCGCATTACTCTTCCGCTCTCGGCCTGTCTCTCTTCCTCCTCATCCGGCCTATCTTGAGGGTACCGGGCTTCTCTCGAGGCCGAGAACACGCCTCTGGTCTGCTCCCTCCTTTGGTCACGCAAGGGTTCATCGTCAGGAGGGGCTTGTCTTTGTAAAACTGCGTCTGCTTTTGCTGCCCGCTCGGAAAGACCGAGGAGCCGTTTTTCGACCGCCTGCTGTTCTGCGCGTAGCGAAGCACTCAAGGCACTCTCAATCGTGCGCTTCGGCATCGTTCACTCCTCCATCAGATACACTGTCCGCCTGGCTGCTCTCAGGGTGCAGGATGGCTAAGATCTCGTCTGTAAGGCTATTGACCTCCCTCACCGCGGTCTCGGCGCGTGCTCCCATCTCATGGACGGTAACGCCGTACACGGAAGACTGTCGATAGACCTCGCGCAACCCAAGCTGGCTCTTCGCTAAAGGAAGAGGGAAGTCTTGGAGTACATGTAGAGTGTCTTTGAGCAAGATACGGTTCACTTGACAGAGATTGAGAACGAGCAGCGACCGCAGGTCGCTATTGACCGTGCTTGCTTCCTCGATCAGACGGGCAATCCCCGCAGAGGCCCACAGGTCCGGAGGAGAAGGAATCACGGGGACAAGGGCGAGGTCTGCAATCAGCAAGGCACTGCGCGAGTTGATCGATTCGACCGCCGGGGGACAGTCTACAATGACATAGTCGTAGTCTTCAGCGAGCTTGACGACTTCGCGGTGCAGCTTATTGCCTGCTGCGGCTAAGCCGACCACGGTGGCCGGGAAAGGCCGCTCATCTTGCGCCGAAGCTGCCCATCGCAGAGCAGTGCCCTGGGGATCCGCATCCACCACCAAGACACGGTAGCCGCGGCGAACCAAAGTCCCTGCCAGTTGCATCGAGACGGTCGTTTTTCCGACTCCACCCTTTTGATTTGCCACCGCAATCACCTTCGCCGCCATGACAACACCTCCGCTGTAACAGCTATACGATATATACCATAAATATCGTATTATCAAATCTTCTTTTTCTCCCTTGTCGGAAGCGCACTCGCATAAACGCGCTGGAGAATGTTCTTGTTGCCTAGCAATATCTTGTCAGGTCTTTCTGTTTGTCGGCGGAGAGAGATTCACGGTGCCACCGCGTATGAGAGGGCTGAGAGCGACGGAGACTCTCTTGCCGAGTATGTGCCCGCCGCACCGAACCTCGAGACGATCGCTGACTCCTCGGCGCCCTGCAAACGGTGCTCCCTCCAGGAGCGGCAAACCGTGAAGCTCGCCGCCCTTGCAGGAGGAAAGCGTCTAGAAGTCGTCCCGTCAGGCGTGTATACCGCTGCTGAGGACTTCGATTTTTATCGGGCGTTCTCAGGTCGAGAAAACCCAACGGTCGTGGAAGGTTCCTCGGCACTCCTCATCCCACATCCTGCGGTGTCGTAGCCGCGGGCGTGCGCAGATGGCTCTGTGCAGCCATGTACTCTGCCAGGGGACAAGTGGTACCGCAGGAATGGGGACCGACTAAGGCGAGGGCACGCTGCAGGGCGGCTTCCATCGCCGTGAACCAGCCGGGCTGGGCAGGGAACACGTTCTCCTTACCGATGCGCGCAGCGCTCCCCGTTCTTTGGAGCAACCGTAGCGCAGGAGGACGCAGGCCAAGGAGAAGCAGTGTCCGTCCTTCGCGGGCAAGTTTCTCGGCAGCCGCTTCGAGGACGTTGACGGTTGTGACGTCGAGGTTCTGTGCTTGTCTGAGCCGCAAGATGAGCACGCGCATCTCGGCATCTCCCGTGAAGCGATCCAGCGCGCGTTCGAGCTCCCCGGCAACGGCGAAGAACAGCGGGCCGGTAAGGTTCAGGATGCGGATAGCCCGGCATACCCGTGTGGCATCAGTGACGTCAGGGTCAATCTCACGGAAGCGCCCCTTCCTGCCGATCGCCATCTCGCGCGCGGTCAGGAGCCGTGCCTGCCGTAGGAACAAGACGAGACTGATCCCGACTCCTAAATAGATCGCCTGATCGAGGGACAGTACCCAGGTGCCAAGCATGGTTGCCACAAAGGCCGCTTTGTCGCTCTGGGTCCCGCGCAGGATTTTCCCGATCTGGTGTCGATCGATCAGGTCGCTCGCCAGCACGAGGAGTAAGCCTGCGAGGCTGGCGATAGGAGTCTGCCCGATCAGCGGACCGAGAAAGAGGAGCACCACGAGCATCAGCAGTCCACAGAAGACCGCCGAGAGGCGGCTGACGGCGCCGGCCTGCTGATTGAGGGCCGAACGCGCTAGGCTGCCGCTGACGGGATACGCGCCGGAGAAAGCCGCGCCGATGTTTGCCAATCCCTGGGCTGCAAACTCTGCCGCCATGTCGAGTCGTTGCCCGCTCCGCGTTGCCAATGCCCGTGCTACCGAACTCGATTCTACCAGTGAGAGCACTGCACACGCGACCGCCGCCGGCACTAGAGCGGTCCAGTTGTCTATGCTCGGGAGGGTGAAGGGAGGCAACCCTGCCGGAATCGGTGCCAGGTCAGCGACCAGGCGCAATCCATATGTATGCAGCTGCAGCAAATGAGTGAGCAGGATGCTCACGGTCATGGCCAGGATCGGTGCGGGAACACGGCTATCGATACGCCGCACTCCCAGCACGGTGGTCGCCGTACCGACGGCGAAGGCAACCGCGAGGGGTTCAGTATGGGGAAGATCGCCGATCCAGCCTGCGATTGTGTGTAGGAGATTGCCCCCGTGTGTTGGTGTTCCCGTCACGTTATGCAACTGTCCGACGGCAATCAACACGGCAGCGCCGGTGATGTACCCGCGTACCACTGGATGCGAGATGTAATCCGCTAGGGCATCCAACCGGAGCAAGCCGGCAAGGAGTTGGATCACCCCGACCATAAAGGCGAGCGTGATCCCGACCTCCATGGGAGTGATGTTCCCTGCCGCAGTGGCAGTAGCCACCGTACCGCCGACGAGCAGGCTCAGAGCGTTGCTCGGTCCTGTGACCACGTGTCGCGAGCTGCGGAACAGGGCACCGATGATAGCGGGAAAGGCAGCTGCGTACAGTCCCATGGCCGGCGGCAGACCGGCGATCAGTGCGTAGGCGACACCTTGTGGGATGTCCAGGAAGATGACAGAGATACTCGCGCTCAGGTCTCTACCGAGGAAGCGCAGGCGGTAATGGCGGAGGTCGAGGAACGAAAGATATCGTGTCAGGTACATGGAGAAGAGTGCGAGTGGTTCTCTTGACGTTCGCTCTTGCGCTGCAAGAGCGGTTCACAAAAAGGAGCGCTCATAAAACAGCCCCTTCAGGGGAGAGGACATTTATGAGGCGTTCTTATCTGTCTCTCGCGGGCAAGCGGTATGCTTCGCGTGCCGGTTTGAGGGGACGGAGTAGCCAGTAAGGCCGCCGGGTGCCGTCAGGCGAAAAACGGTCAGCTGGACGAGTCGTCGCCAACCACTGTTTGTAGACAGTGTGCGCCTTGTCGGTATCGACGACAATATCCCCATAGCGATCGTCCGCCGTGGCCCGCCGCACCCGCACGGCCTGGTGCCAGCAATGCATGCCCGAGATCGGATCAGGGTGGACGGGGAAGGTGAGGTTTTGATGCACTCCAGCGTCGGTCCACCAAATGCGCTGGCTGTCGCCGTCTGTACTTGTATATGCTTCTACCCCCTTCTTGCGACGCAAGATCCACTGGGTGCCACGGCATTGCAGCTCCACCGTGGCCATGAGCTGGCGTTGCCCTTCATCGGTCAGTTTCCACCGTCCCATGTGATGGCTACAGCCAACGACACCGGGGCGGATCCCTTCCGTCACCCATGCTTTGACGACGAAATAACCAATTTCGGTCTCTACCCGCACGAGGTCTCCAGTTCGGACCCCGATACGGGAGGCGTCCCGCGGGTGTATCCACAGAGGGTTGGTATGGGCAATTTCGTCGAGCCATTTGGCATTGGCACTGCGCGTGTGGATCTGCACCGGGAGCCTGAACGTCGGGATCAAGACCATCTGCCCCTCTGCTAACCGGTCAGGGTGGATATGACTCTTGATATACGTGGGGATCGCATACTCGGGCCAGCCCCAGGCCTTTAGCGTCGTCGAGTAGAATTCCAGTCGCCCACTGGGCGTAGGAAACCCTCTTACGATCCGTCCCTCAATTTGGACCCCTACCAAACGTCGGCCTTCAGCATCCCCCTCGGGGGTCGGCAAAGGGACGATATTTGGACTCAGAGGACGTGGAGCGCGAGAAAAAACGCGCCCATACTCGTCGATATGCACATCCTCGAGCTCATCAGGCGGAACCTCTTGCAGGTAGAGTGGACCAATGCCTCTGCGGACCTCATACGCTCCGTAGCGCCGCATGTACTCGAGGGGAGAAAGGCCTTCCGCCGCTGCTCGCTCCGGCAATCCCGGTACGGAGTGGGCGAACAGGAAACCGTAGTACTCTTCAATCGTGAGTTTTTCCCCCGGACGCTCTCGCGACTCGAAGAACTTCCGGATCCCCAGAGCACCGTCAGGATCGATGCGCCAGGACAGCTCAATCCAGAATTCATTCTCCTCCCATACTTCGCCTGGATTGACGAGTCGTGTGTCGGTGACGGCGGCGCCCAGACGGGCTTGGGCTGCTCGCAACACAGGTTGGCGGAAGCCGATCCATTGCGCGTCGTGGGTTTCGTAGGAATGTACGTCATGGCGCTCGCTGCCCACCCCCATCGGGAGTATGTAGTCAGCAAAGTAAGCCGTCTCGCTCCAGGTCGGAGTGAGCGCCACGTGCAACTCGATCACGCGCTCGTCGCTGAGGACTTCAATCCACGTGAAACCATCGGGGTTGGTCCACACCGGGTTATACACACGGGTGAAATAGACTGCCAGTTTCCCGCGCCCCTCTTTCAGGAAGTGGGGCAAGAGAAAAGAGAGCTCGTTGAGTGCGAGCGGGTACTCGAGCGGCCAGGTCAGTGAGTTCCACACCTGGGGATGGGGAGGGGTATAGATCGGTCGGGGGACAAACTTGTTCCACGCGTTTGGGTACGTTCCTCCTGGGGTTGCGACTGCTCCCAACAGAGCGTTGAGGAAAAACAGCGTGCGGGCGACTTGCCATCCGCCCAAGTTCCCTGCGGTCGCGCTCCGCCAGGTATGAGTCGACAGCCGCGTGCCAGCGCTCGCGACCAGATCAGCAATCTCTTCGATGGTCCGGGTGTCGACGCCGGATTCCTGCGCGGCAAAGGCGAAGGTGTAATCCGCATAGAGTGTCTTCAGGATGCGCTCGAAGTTTTCGAAGGTGGGCGCCAGCTCAGGGTGTTCCGCACGCATATATTCTTGCCAGTTCCACCAGGTGCGGACGAAGTCGCGATTGTACAACTCGTGCTGGATCAGGTGGTTCGCGATTGCCAGCAAAATGGCAGCTTCGCTCCCCGGGTAGGGAGCGACCCAGTAATCCGCGTGAGTCGCGGTATTGGACAGGCGTACATCAAAGACGATCAGTTTTGCTCCGCGTTGTTTCCCTTCGATGATACGTTGCGCGTGGGGGTTGAAATAGTGGCCAGACTCCAGGTGTGCACTCACCAAGAGAATCACCTCGGCGTTGGCATGATCTGGACTCGGCCGATCGAGCCCCATCCAATAATGGTAGCCAGCACGAGCGTTGGAAGAACAGATATTGGTGTGAGAGTTGTGACCGTCTACCCCCCAGGCCGCGAGCACCCGCTCGGTGTAGCCATCCTCCCCCGGACGGCCGACGTGGTACATAACTTCGTTGGCACGGCCTTCTTGGAGGGCTTTGCGGATGCGAGCGGCAATATCGTTCAGCGCTTCGTCCCACGAGACGCGGGTCCACCGTCCTTCTCCTCGCTTCCCAACGCGCTTCAAAGGGTACAGGATTCGGTCTGGATCGTATACCTGATTGAGCGTCGCCGGACCTTTGGCGCAGTTGCGGCCGCGCGATCCTGGGTGTTCCGGGTTCCCTTCGAACTTCCTGATCGTGTGGGTCTCCCTGTCTATGTATGCCAGCAGGCCACAGGCAGACTCACAGTTGAAGCAGGTTGTCGGGACAAGCAAATAGTGGCGCTCTACCCGCCGCGGCCACGCACGCGGGTCCAGTTCCACCCAATCGTCCCACCGCTCTTTCGGTGGAAATGCAGCGAGGTGTGTCCGACTGGGACCAGGGTAAAAAGTCTCCGCACGGGGAGCGATGTCGGTAGGTGCATGGGACTTCGAACCACTCACGATACACTCCTTATGCCAGGGGAACTGCCTGTCCAGCCTGTACGTAGGCGTGTTCATGGGCGAGCAGCCCAATCAAGACAAATGGCACCGCGATGGTCTCCAGCCACGGCGCAAAGAGACCAACCGCAGCAAAGCATAGGCCAGCCCAGAAGAACAGCCGGAACGACCCTTTGGTCATCTCGTGGAGCGCGTATTTGGCGTGCGCTGTGGGATGCGCAAGGGTGATCTCACCGAG
>JANWXO010000091.1 GCA_025057295.1 Candidatus Binatia bacterium
ATCGATGCCACAGCTCAAGGTGCTACTTCCTCCCTTCACAAGAAGGGAGCTTACTGTTTAGCTTTCAAAGAACTCGATCTCACACTCATTCTCTACAGCGGAAAAACATAACCCTTCTGGGTCTAGACTCCCTCTAGCCCAGCCTCACCGGGCTCACCCGGACTCCTAACACAGGAGGGGTGTTTTCTCTCCGGTTTCCCCTCTCTTGAGGAAGTTTCATCACCTAAGAGGGGAATGTACTGCCGAGAACTGTGTGAGAGAACGTCGTAGCAGTGTTACTGTAGGGATTCTTCCTTGGGTTGTCAAGCACTACGGAGGTCAACGGTGGAGAAAGCAGGTCGCAGCGTCTTGACAGCGTCCTACGGGCACGGCATAAAGGATGAGCAAGCGCTCAATCAAAAGTCGGACGCAGCGCAGAAAGGGGGAGCAGCCTGTGAGAGCCGCACGGGTGGGTATCGATTACGAGGCGTTGGTGCAAGAGGACCGGGTACACGGCAGCGTATACACCGATCCAGCAATCTATGAGGAAGAGATGGAGAAGATCTTCCACCGGGGTTGGGTCTATGTTGGCCATACCAGTGAGATCCCTCACCCGGGGGACTTCCGCCTGCGCCAAATCGGTCGGCAGTCGGTGATCATGGTGCGCGATAGCCAGGGACAGGTACAGCTCCTCCTCAATCGCTGCACCCATCGGGCCAATGCGGTCTGCCAGATGGAACGAGGCAATGTGACTGTGTTCCGTTGCGCCTACCATGGGTGGACATTCGCCCTCGACGGCGATCTGGTCGGCGTCACCTACGCCGATCGCTACCCCAGTTCCTTTCGCAAAGAAGAGTATGGGTTACGTAAGGTGCCGCGTATCGGTGTCTATCGTGGCTTTGTCTTCGGCAGCTTGAGCCCTGTCGGCATCACACTCGACGAACATCTCGGCCAGCCCGTCAAAGAACAGATCGATCTGTTTGTCGATCTCTCGCCGGTAGGCGAGTTGGATGTCACGGCCGGAGTGCACAAATACGGCTACCGTGCCAACTGGAAATTTCAGGTAGAAAACAGTATGGATGGCTACCACCCCAATTTTACCCACCAGACCTTCTTTGCCAATATCCAGCGCCGCACGGGGGTGAAACTGACGGACCTCTTTAACAGCCGTTCGGTGGGTCTCACGCGCGATCTCGGCAACGGCCACGCCATGCTCGATTTCCGCCCCTATAATCGTGCCAAAGGAACGGGGCTGCGGGTGGCGACAATGCCGACCCCCTGGGGGCAAGCCTATTGGGAAGCGATGGTCAACCGCTATGGGAAAGAGCGAGCGCAGGAGATACTAACCGCAGGGGGGACGCACATGCTCATCTTTCCCAACCTAGTATTGTTGGGCGTACAAATCCGCGTCATCCGTCCCATCAGGGTAGATGAAACTGAGGTCTTCCTGTATCCCGTCTTGCTCCAAGGAGTCCCACCGGAAGTGAACGCTGCCCGTCTCCGTGCGCACGAAGCTTTTTACGGACCGGCTGGTGGGGGGGCGACAGACGATCTGGAGATGTTCGAGCGCAACCAGATCGGCCTCAGTGCGCAGCTTGATCCCTGGTTGCTGCTCGCACGTGGCCTGGGACAGGAGAAACGAGATGCCGACGGAACCCTGGTCGGCCAGATTACCGACGAGGTCACCCAGCGTGCCATCTGGCGGCAGTGGAAAAAAGTCATGACCCAGGACGTGGCGGTGCGCCGCCGAGCACGGCATGGTGCCGCCCAACAAGTAGGATGAGCACCTGCCTTCGGCTGGTTGCACGCAGAATCGCAGGAGCGATAGATGGCCGTAGATCGTGGTCGTGTCGAGCAGTTTCTCTATCGGGAGGCGCGGCTCATGGATACCCACGCCTACGACGAGTGGCTGGCGCTATGGACCGACGATGCCCTCTATTGGGTTCCCTCGAATGACGACGATATCGATCCCCAACGCCATGTCTCGATCGTATACGAAGATAAGGCCCGTCTCGAGGACCGTATCGTGCGCCTCAAGAGCGGAGCCGCCTACGCGCAAGATCCGAAGTCGCGTCTCAGCCGTGTGATCGGCAACATCGAAGTGGCAGAGCAGGACAACGGCGAAGTCGTCGTCCACTCCACTTTCAACCTGACCGCCGTCCGGCGGGGGCGCATGGATACTTTTGCCGGGCGGACAACCCATCGTCTGCGCCCCAGTGGCGACAGCTTCAAGATCGCCTACAAGAAAGTTGTGCTCGTCAACAACGATGAAGTGATTCACAACCTGACATTCTTAATCTAGAACGGGAGGACAACAGCCAAAGAGGCCACCGCCAGAAAGTCTTTCCTGCGTCGTGTAATAGAGGAGATGCAGGCATGGGGATACGGACCGGAGCCGAGTTTATCCGCGGACTGCAGGACGAACGTGAGGTGTGGTTAGGCAAGGAACGGGTGAAAGATGTCACCGCTCACCCCCTGTTTCGCCCGACCATCGACAGCCTTGCTCGCCTTTATGATATGCAACACGACGCTGCGTACCGCGACGTGTTGACCTACCGTTCGCCGACGAGCGGCCAGCCTGTAGGCCTCTCGTTCCTGATTCCCCGCTCCCGCGACGACCTCGTACGTCGCCGTCAGATGATCAAAACCTGGGCCGACGCCACGTATGGCATGATGGGTCGGAGTGCCGACTTCTTGAACACTATGGTCATGGCATGGGCGGCCAAGAGTGACTACTTCGCGCAACAACACCCGGAGTGTGCAGAGCGGGTGCGGCGCTACTACGACTACTGCCGCGAGCACGACGTCTTCCTCACCCACGCTTTGATCGACCCGCAGGTCGACCGCTCCAAAACCCGTGCTGAGCAGGCGGATCCTTATCTGTGCCTTGGTATCGTCCGCGAGACCAGACAGGGACTGATCGTGCGCGGCAGCAAGATGATCGCCACTGCGGCACCCTTCGCCGACGAGATTCTCGTGTGGCCGTTTCCACCGACCCTGACAGAAGCCGAGGCGCGCTATGCCCTAGTCTTCATCATTCCAGTGGCCACCCCTGGGCTCAAGATCATCTGCCGCGAGTCATTTACCAAACTCGGCCATCCGGCCGATCATCCGTTGAGCGGGCGTTTTGACGAGATGGACGCGGTGGCGGTGTTCGATGATGTCTTGGTGCCGTGGGAGCGCGTCTTTCTGTACGGTGATGTCCGTCTGGTCGCCAATCTCTATGTCGGCGCCCGCATCCGCGAGATGACGGCACACCAAACCAATACACGCTTTTTGTCCAAAATCGAATTCGTCTACGGCCTCTTGTGTCACATGGCCGAAGCCATCGGCGTCCACAACGCCCCGGCAATCCAGGAGATGTTAGGCGAAGCGGCGACGTTTATCGAAATCATCCGCTCCGCCCTTCTCGCGGCGGAGCTGCAAGCCGAGGTCGATCCGAGCAACGGGGTGATGTATCCGGCTTTGCAGCCGCTCCAGGTGGGCCGGACCTGGGCGCCGCGCATGTACCCACGTTTGATGGAGATGGTGCGTCGCTTGGGAGCGGGCGGCTTGATGCAACTGCCAGCCTCGGTCGAGGCGCTCGACAGTCCGATTGGACGTGACCTCCAGCAGTATTATCGCGGGGCGCACATCTCGGCGCCGGAAAAGGTGCGGCTGTTTAAGTTGGCGTGGGATTTGGTCGGCTCGGACTTCGGCTCGCGTCACCTCCTCTACGAGCTCTTTTACGCCGGCGACCCCAGCATGCTGATGGCGGGCTTCCATCGCGAGTTTGACAAACGGGCCTGTCTGGCCCGTGTCCAAGAACTCTTCTCGACACCGTAGCAAAACTTTGTCCTTAAGGAGGGTCTCCTATGGAACTGCAAACCTTTTGGCAAGAAGTAGAAAAGATCGCTGATGAGTTCAACATCAGCCGACATCCCCTCGTGCAGCTGATCAGCGAAGGGAAGGCCACCCGCGACCAGATTAAACAGTTCGCCATCGAGCATTATGAGATGACGGTGCGCGATTCTGGTCCCTACATTGCCCAGGGCTATGTCAACATGACCAAAGTCGATGCCCTGGGAGCCGAACTGATGGCGGAGAATTTCGTCGAAGAGGCCATGGGGGAGCACACCCATACAAGCGGGCATTGTGAGCTCCTCTATGAATTCTGGGAAAAAGGGCTCGGCCTGCCGCGCAAAGAGCTGGAGGAGTCGAGTGCCTCGGCAGCGGCACGGACGGTGAATGCGTACTTCTGGATGATGATGACGCACAAAATCAAATATTCCGGCGCCCTCGGCATCCTCGAGGGCGGCTTTTCGCAGGCCTGTGAAAAGATGCTCACTGGCTTGCAACGCCACTACGGCATCAAGCCCGAAGCACTGCGTTTCTTCTCGGGGCACATCGAGGCCGATAAGGAACATGCCCAAACCGGCAGGAAGCTGATCGAACGCCTGCTCACCACCGACCGTGAACAGCGAGAATTTCTCAAAGAGGCGCGCTGCATGGCCGAGCTCTACTGGAAAGGCTGGGATGCCATGCTGCAGCACGCCACGTGAGAGGGATCAGAAGGAGCATAGGGTCACGAACGGCAACCACCTGCCTGGCACATGCTGTGGAGGGAGACGCAGACAGGGGAGGCCCTGGCGGGAGGAGTCTCCGGGGACCCCTGCTGCGCGTAGAATAAGCGGGAGATTTTTTACTTCGTTGCGGAAGGGAAGCAAGGTATGGCAGTGCAACACGCACCGTCGGTCACCATCGAGTCGCTGCTCGAGCGCGCCGCCGCAATCGCCCAGATGGCAGCGGCGCGTCGGCACCTCATTCAGCAACAACGGCACCTGCCTGACGATCTCACGCAGGCCCTCCGGACTTCCGGCCTGTTGCGGGTGATGCAGCCGGCGCACTGGGGTGGGTACGAGATGGACCTCGGCACCTTTGTCCGCGTAGCCACTGAGATTGCCAAGGGTGACACCTCGACCGGCTGGGTCTACTGCATCCTGGGGATCCATCATTTTTGGATCGGCTATGTCGAACCGCAACTGCAGCAGGAGATTTGGGGCCAGGACACGGAGGTGATGATGGCCGACTCCTTCGCTCCGGTTGGCGTAGTGGAACCTGTCTCCGGTGGCTATCGCCTCAGTGGACGGTGGAGTTTTCTCAGCGGGCTGTGGTGCAGTGACTGGATTGCGGTCGGCGCGCGGGTTGTTCCCCCTCAAGGGAGCAAGCCTGAATGGGCGATGTTCTTCCTCCCCAAATCCGATTACCGGGTGGACGATGAGTGGCATGTAGTCGGGTTGCAGGGAACGGACAGCAACACCGTGGTGGTCGAGAATGCTTTTGTCCCAGCGCACCGGGTGTTCTGGCTCGAGCGGGCAGAGCGGACCGGACAAGCCCCCGGTCAACAACTCAATACCAGTCCCTTGTACCGGTTGCCGTTCGTGCCGACACTGGGATTAGCCCTGGTCCCGGCGGCGGTCGGGTCTGCACGGGCAGCGATCGACCATTTCCGCCAGTGGATCGACACACGGGTGCCGATCTTCCGGGTGAATGAGAGTCCGCAACGGGATATGACCGCTGCCCAAATGGCCCTGGCGGAAGCAACCACCACCATGGACGCTGTGGAAGGGATGATGCTGCGGTGCGCCGACGAGATTATGGCCTGGCCCAGCCGCGAGCGGCGACCGACCGAGCAGGAACGGGCGCGCTACTACGCCTGGCGCAGCTATATGGTACGTCAATCAGTTCGCGTCGTCGATCGTCTGTTCGAGCTCAGCGGCGGCCACTCGATCTACCTCCAACACCCTCTCCAACAAATCTGGCGGGATGTGCATGCCGTCAGCCAGCACCTGGCTCTCCACTTCGAGTTTGCCATGGAAGCGTACGGGCGTACGCTCGTGGGGCTGCCCAGTGGGGCTATGGTATAAAGCCGAGGAGGAGCCAGCTCTTACAGGAGCCGGCAACAGGGATTAACACGAGACCTTATAGACCCCATCGAGGAGGATCCACAAGGCCTCCAGCGCCCGGTCGCATGCGGCTAGGGCTTCGCCCGCGTTCTCCTGGGTGAGGTGGTCATGCAGCAGTCGCCGTGTCGTCTCTGCATGTCGGCGGTCGGCCTCCTGATGGACAGTGAAGAAGGCGATCGCCTGTGGCTCGGTAATCCCGTAGAAGTGCTCGAGGCCAGCGATCTTGGCCGTGGCGACTGCGGGCACCTGTGCCTCATAGGCGAACAAAGCTGCCAGGCCGGCCACGTATGAGCGGTCCCGGGTCAGGGTACGGAACATGCGGATAGCAGCGGCAGTCTCCGGTAACAGCGGAGCGCCGAGCACCTGCGTGCGCGACACCCCGAGCGCTTCAGCGAACCGAAGCCACAATGCGGGGTGATTCTCAGCACCACGCTCTTCTTCTATCAGATTCTCCAACAGGTGTTGCCGCACTGCCAGCGATGGGCAGTTACTGTGGACGGCACTGATATAGGTCGGGAAAGCCTCGACCTGCCGGTAGTATTGTTTGCTGTACTCTTGCAACGCCTGGCGCGACAGGGTCCCCGCGCTCCACGCCTGATAAAAGGGGTGAGTCAACAAGTGACGTGCCTGAATCCGTGTCTCCAACGTGAAAAGAGTGTTCCTCCCAACATCCTGCATACGATGACCTCCAATGAGGCTGTCATCGTGCCAGAAACCTAGGCAGCCGAAAAGGGCAGGGCAGCAGAAGGGCAGTCGACCGCAGCATCCGCCGCCGCAACCTGGGCGATAGCGGCAGCTAGCTCTGCCGCCTTTAACGGTTTCGACACGTACCCGTCCATCCCGGCAACGAGACAGCGCTCGCGATCCCCGGCCATGGCATGGGCGGTCATCGCAATGATCGGGACGTGACAACCTGTCCCGGCTTCGCGCTGGCGGATGCGCGTCGTGGCTTCTAGGCCGTCCATCTCCGGCATCTGCACGTCCATCAGCACGAGGTCGAAGGTCTCTCGCTCCAGTGCAGCGAGCGCTTCGCGGCCGGTATTGGCTACCATGACCGTGTGACCCCATTTCTGCAACAGATGCACGGCAAGCCGTTGGTTGACAGGGTTGTCTTCAGCCAGCAGGATGCGCAGCGGTCGCTGTGCGCTGATGGACAGGCGAGATTCTGCCCGGGGCTCAAGCCTTTGGCCGAGCGCGCGTAGAAGTGCCTGGTGCAGCTCGGAGGGTTTGAGGGGTTTCATGAGCCGGACCGCGATACCGAGCCGGCGGCAGCGTTCGCCATCGGTCTTCTGCTCCGCTGAGGTCAGCATCAGAACAGTCGCGCTGGCAAGGCGAGGATCGCGTCGGATCTGCTCAACCAGCGCGAAGCCGTCCATCTCCGGCATGTGGGCGTCGGTCAACACGAGAGAGAACGGCCGCCCTTGAGTTGCGGCCTCTGTCAACAGGAGCAGTGCTTCTTGTCCGCTGGCTGCCAGCACGGGCTGGAGTTTCCACGAGTTGAGCCAGGTGGCCAGGATACGGCGGTTGGTTTCATTGTCATCCACCACGAGCACACGCAACCCTGTCAGCGCCGACAGCGAAGCATGCCGTTCTTTTGCGTGGCCAACACCGAGCCGCACGGTGAAGTGGAAGGTCGAGCCGACTCCTACCTGACTCTCTACCCACATCCGTCCACCCATGTGCTCCACAAGCTGCTTGCAGATTGTCAGCCCTAGCCCCGTGCCACCGTAGCGACGCGTCGTGGAGGTGTCAGCTTGCGTGAAGGGCTCGAAGATCTGTTGCTGTTTATCAGGAGGAATCCCTATTCCCGTATCCTGGACCGTGCAGTGCAGTTCAACCTGGGTCGCGTCGACCTGCAACGGTTCTATGCGGACGATCACCTCCCCGTGCGGGGTAAATTTGATGGCGTTGCTGACGAGGTTTGCCACGACCTGCCGCAGGCGAGTCGGATCTCCACGCACAATCTCCGGCACCGCCGGGTCGACGGCGTAGAGCAGCTCTAGTCCCTTCTCATGCGCACGGGCGGCGAGGGTCTTCAAAACATCGCCGACACTTTCGCAGAGAGGGAAGGCGACTTCCTCCAATGCCAACTTTCCCGCTTCGATCTTGGACAGGTCGAGAATGTCGTTGAGGATCTGCAACAAGGACTCGGCCGATTGGTAGACGATGCGCGCATAATCTCGCTGCTCAGGAGTGAGAGGTGTGTCCAGAAGCAGCTCGGTCATGCCCAGAATTCCGTTCATCGGCGTGCGGATTTCGTGGCTCATGTTGGCCAGAAATGCAGACTTCGCTCGGCTTGCTGCTTCAGCGGCTTCTTTGGCGTGGACTAGTTCTTCTTCCATGTGCTTGCGGTCCGTGATGTCGCGCGCGTTGACTATCACGACCGTGCCCCCTGTCGTGTCGAGCATGCTCCTGCCGCTCACTTCTAAGAACCTCCATGAACCGTCTTTATGCCGGAAGCGGAACACCGCAGATCGAGTGCTCCCGAGCACGGACACCACCTGGGTAAAGAGGTCCTGTACTCCTGTCACATCCTCCGGATGAATCAACTCCCACGGTTGCTTCCCAACCAACTCCTCAGGAGCGTATCCCATCACCCTCGTCAGGGCAGGGCTTTCGTAGCGGATGGTACCATTGGAATCGAGCACGGAGATGATATCCAAAGAGTTTTCCACGAGAAAGCGAAAGTAGGCTTCACGTTCTTGCAGCACCGCCTGGCTCTTCTGCCACTCCTCCAGCAGGCGGGCACGTTCGAGCGCCAGAGCGGCTTCATCCCCGATCAGTTGGAACACGCGCAGCTCGTCAGCGCTCGCCTCGCGCCGCTCACGGTAGCCGATGGCTAAGATCCCGACCGGGGTTTCCCCGTGCAGCAGCGGTGTCACCCACACACTGTCCATAAAGCCGTATTGCACCCGGAGCCGGTCGCTGACGAGGGGACTGTGGGGCACGTCTGTGAATGCTACAGCCTGTTTGGAGTGGAAAGCCTGATCGACCAAGGAGAGCTCATCGGTCAGCGCGATGCGTTCGCTGCGAAAGAGCGTGGAGTCAACCCCGTAGGCGGCAACCCCATAGAGCTCGCTGCGGTCGGCAGAGATGGACATTAAGTACCCATATTCGGCGCGAAAGAGCCGCTGCAGGTGCGCGAAGATGTGGGATGCCAGGGTATCTGTATCGGTCGTGCGGGCAAGGTCATGTACAAGCTGATAGAGCGCTTCGTGCTGGTGGGAGCGAGCTCGCTCGACGGTGACGTCGCGCACGATGTTCATAATGCCGACGGGCACACCGTCCTCGGAAATGGCAACCGCGTTACACGACCAGATCTTCTGTCCGGCAGGCGTGGTCGCTTCAAGTTCATAGGGGCCAAAGTGCCCTTCCTGGAGCACCGTCTTCAGCCGCTCCAGACACTCTGCGAAGTGGTCGGGGAGGAAGAGCTCAGGGGTGCGTCCGAGAATCTCCTCGCGCGGCAGGCCGAGCATTTCGGTAAATTTGTGGTTGACCGTAACGAAGCGGGCATCGCGGTCCAGGAGGAAGATCCCGTCGTTGGCGTGCTCGAAGAGCTGGGCAAAGCGCACCTGCTCAGCCTGCAAGGCACGCTCGATGGTGGTGAGAATCAACGTGTAGTCGTTCCACCGACATCCCCTGACAATCAGGGCCAGGATCGTTCCATCCGCTTGGCGGCGGTAGTGAGGGATGGTGACGGTGAAGGGGATCCCCTGTGCGTAGAGACGATCAAAGGGCTCGAGGAGGTGGTGTTGCTGTAGGGTGGGCAAAAAGAAGGTGCGATAGTGCCGACCGATCAGCGCAGCACGGGTAAAACAGGAATTTTCGCACTGCTGGCGGTTGACGTAGACGATCGTTCCCTCCCGGTCGAGGACGAAGACGCCGATGGGGAGGACTGCAAGAAAACTCCTGAGCCCACGAGAGAGTGAGGACCGAGCCATGGGTGTGCCCTTCCTACAGGTGAAATTATCGGTTCCATCTGCGCAAAGTTTATCCTGTGTTTCACCTTGGCGGGGCGTGGGTTGACGTTGGGGGGCGGTGCCGGGTGTGGTCAGAGGGAAAAGCCAAGTGTTATATGGGAGCAAGCCGAGCTGCCGAGAGATGCCCGGCAGCAGGCAGCTCGCGAGGAGGAGCATAGATGGATGCCCAGAGGATTTTACAGACACGATTTTGCAAACTAGTAGGCGTGCAATATCCGATTTGCCAGGCGGGCATGGGGTTTGTTGCGCCGGGCCGGCTAGCAGCGGCTGTCTCCGCGGCGGGTGGATTAGGAGTCATCGGCGCCGGCACGATGACCGCGGCCCAACTGCGCGAGGAAATTCGCTACGTGCGGGAGACAACTGACAAACCCTTTGGGGTCGATATTCTCTTTGCGCAAATCAAGGCCGAGAGAACGGACCAGGTGATCCGCTACACCGACGAGGTCAACAAACAGATCGAGGTCGTGCTGCAGGAACGGGTCCCCGTGTTAGTGTCTGGCTTGGGAACCCCTGCTGGGGTGGTGCCCGATGCGCATGCGCAAGGCATTATCGTTATGTCTCTCGCCGGCAATGTCAAACAAGCCAAACGTCTGGCGGCCGATGGGGTGGACGTGATCATCGCTCAAGGTCACGAAGCAGGTGGACACACAGGCCGTATAGGAACGCTGGCCTTGGTCCCCCAGGTGGTCGATGCGGTCACCGTGCCGGTCCTGGCTGCCGGGGGAATTGCCGATGGACGTGGGTTGGTAGCGGCTCTCGCCCTCGGTGCCAGTGGGGTTTGGATGGGAACACGCTTCGTCGCCTCGGAAGAAGCGCTGGCCCACATCAACTACAAAAACAAGATCGTCGAGATCGACGAGGAAGGGACAGTGGTCACCCGCTGCCATAGCGGGAAACCGTGTCGCCTGATCCGCAACCGCTTTACCGAGTCATGGGAGGGCCGTGAGCACGAGATCCTGCCCTTCCCGTTACAGATGATCAAGGTTGGGCGCGAAGCGGCGATGAAAGCACGCTATGAAGGCAAGGTGGAAGAGGGGGGATTAGCGGCGGGGCAGATCTCCGGCATGATCACCAGCATCAAACCGGCAGGGCAGATCGTACGCGACGTGATCGCCGAGGCGGTGGCCGTCTGCCAGGAGGGCCTCTATAGCCGCTGACCTCGATTCACGCCCTGTGAGCTGGGCGTTCAGTGGATGGGTGCGGCCACAATAACAGCTTTCCGCTCAGCTCAAGCTGGTAACGCGCCGGCTCCTTCAGCCCCGTCCGACGAAGGGCATTTTCGTTGCCATCACGGTCATGAACAGCACATTGGCGTCGAGGGGGAGGCTAGCCATGTAGAGGACGGCGTTGGCCACGTGCGCAACGTCCATCAGCGGCTCGACGGCGATCTGACCATTGGCCTGGGGCACCCCTTGTGCCATGCGTGCTGTCAACTCGGTGGCGGCATTGCCAATGTCGATCTGGCCACAGGCGATATCATATTTCCGTCCGTCCAGTGCCGTGGCCTTCGTCAGACCGGTGATGGCGTGTTTGGTCGCAGTATAGGGTGCAGAGTTCGGACGGGGCGCGTGTGCCGAGATGGATCCGTTGTTGATAATCCGCCCACCCCGCGGGGTCTGAGCTTTCATCAGTTTGAAGGCTTCCTGAGTGCAGAGGAAGGCACCGGTGAGGTTAATATCGACGACCGTTTTCCACTGCTCGTAGGTGAGATCCTCCAATGGGATGCCGGGCGCGCCGACCCCGGCGTTGTTGAACAAGAGGTCGAGTCGGCCGAACACCTCCTTCGTGCGGGCAAAGAGGGTGCGCACCGCGGCTGGGTCGCTCACATCGGTCGGGACAACCAGCGCACGGCTGCCCGCTGCTCCGGCTTCTGCGACCACCTGTTCCAGCAGAGCCTGTCGCCGTCCGGCCAGCACGACTTGGTAGCCGTGGCGCAGCAGTGCCAGCGTGACGGCTTTGCCGATACCGGTTCCAGCGCCGGTCACAATAGCGG
>JANWXO010000092.1 GCA_025057295.1 Candidatus Binatia bacterium
ACCCGGAGGATGGTCATGATAAGACCGAATGCCCCGTCGACGGGGGCCCACATGGACCGATACCCGTCGACGATGGCAGGCTCTCCCCAGTTCCTGTTGGGGAGACGCCCGCACACGGGGGCGTTTGTCCCCTCCAGGGCCTGGAGGAGGTCGTTTGTAATTAGAACTGACACCCTCCAGCTCGGAGGGTCTCCGGCGACAAGGATGACCGCCGGAAAGGGGGCTAAGGATCCTTCCATACTCCCCTCCTTCAATCAATTCCACGCATACAGCAGCGTAGCGAAGCTACGCGCTGTACGCGTGGAGTCGACGACTACCCCGACCCTGCCGACCTTCTCACGAATGCCGGCGGCCAGGACAGCCGCCCAGAACCGATGGACCACGCCCCAGAAGGCGACGATGGCCCATAGTTCGCTATCGAACTCGACGATACGCTCGCGAGTCGATAGCTCGCGGCTCGGCACCCCCCATTTTTCGGTAAGGGGCTCACCGAGCAAATGTCCGCCTGTCGTAGACAGAGCGGACAGGAGTTCAGACGGAAGGACGGCCTTTAACGCGAACCGGTCGCCCCCCCGGCTGGTGGCGATGTGAATTGTTAGCCTCATCATCCGCCCCTCCAAGAAACAAGAAAAAACACCACAACACCCCGGCGGCGCAAGCCGCCGGGGGTGTGGTGTTACTCCTTAGTAGCTGCTGCTGCTGCCATGACTAGCAAAGCCGGCGCGGCAAAGATTGCCGCGCCGGCCACTACGCCGGCGATCAGCGACAGGACAATCCCTGCCGCGCCCTCTTTGTTAGGCTCTGTGTTAGGCTCTGTGTTAGGCTCTGTGTTAGGCTCTGTGTTAGGCTCTGTGTTAGGCTCTTTGTTAGGCTCTTTGGTGTTCATTTCTTCTTTCCTGACAGGGCTACGCTCCACACCCCAGAACAGCCCGGGGCTGCGCAGTCTCAAGTCCGCAGCGATAGCTGCGGCTACCCCCTTTATAATGTTGTTCCCTGGGGCAACGAATCTAACCTTGCCGCCGTCGTCCCCAGCTCCAAGGACAGTCACTTTCCCACACCCGCGACATGCGGAAACTAGCAATACCCCTTTTCCGCACCGATGTTGATGTTCGTGTTTATCCTTTTTATTGATGTCCACAATCCCTCCAGGCGCTGTAGTCACCGCGCGACCGCGCCACCTTCGCACGGCGGCAGCCTCAAAAAGAAAACGCCCTGCCAGGCGGGCTGCGGCTGCCCGGCAGGGCGTCCCCCTCTCCCTCTGCCCCTAAAACCAAAAGGCCTCTTTCGTAGAGAGGTTACGAAAGAGGCCTTTTGGGCAGAGGAAGAGGAAGAGGAAGGGGGAGTTTTTCGCTTCTACTAAAGTTATCACGCAGGTGCGGCAGAGTGTTTAGGGGGTCCGCGCCTGCGTGCCCTCGCCTGCCCGGCAGGGGCTTGGGGGCCTTGTGGAGGTGTGGGAAGGCCCTGTGGGGACGGGCAGGCAAAGGGACATTTTCTCCCTCTGTAGAAGTTATCGCGCAAACCTAGGACAGAGTTTAGGGGCCTGGCCTCCCTCCATTGCTCAGCTCGGTTGCTGGTCTTGGGTCCTTCAGGTGTCAGCTCGATTCAAGGGACGGAGTCAGCGGCACCCCCTTGTGCCCCGTCTCCTGTTGTCCTCCAGGCCAACCATCGATAGCCACCGGAACTTCGGCGGCTTTCCGCTCGCTCGGAAGTTCCGCACAACCGCCCGAACGGCCCGGACGATGCCCTGTCGCATGGTCTCCTCGTCGACCCCGAGCGCGAGACAGGCGTGTGCAAAGGAGATGCGGTCAAACTGCTCCTCCTCTCCGTAAATCCACCCGGCAGCCTCCAGCGCCTCCTTGATCGTGTGGCGGTCTTCGAGACGGCGTGTGCCGAAGAGGGTCTGTTTTTGACGCCTGGAGTAGCGCACGAAGTCGACCACCCCGCGCATCAGCGACCACACGCTCTGCTCGATAATCGCTGCCGCGAGACGGCGACCCCACCGCTCGTGCACTCCCCGCTTCGAGGCGCTTTGCGCGGGCAAGAAAAAATCGGGCACGAACGGAGCGTCGCACTCCGACGCAAAACAATCACCGGCATTCAAAGCCCGCTTGCTCACCGTCTAATGCCTGCCGAATATCCTGTCGAAAAAGACAGCGGCTGCGCTGATGATCGCGCTCACGATTGCCGCCCACATCTTCGACCAGTACGCGTACTGCGCTTGCGCCGTCTCCTGCTCGGTCCGGATCGCCGCCTGCTCCGACTCGACCTCGCGCAACCGCCCGTTGATCTTCTCAAGCATCTGCTTGATGTCCCGAGCTGTCGCATCGAGCGCGTCGAGACGGGCGATTACCTTCCCCTCGAACTGCCCCCGATAGAACGTTTCGTCCACGACATCTCCTCCTCCACCGTTCGTTTATGCTGTCTTGAGAAATGTATGGTTGCCGATCTTCCTTGTCACCTCATTCGGATTGTACCAGCGCGGGGGAGTCTTGAGGGCGGACAAATTGAGAAAGTGCGTCGCTCCGCCGGTCGGGTCGCGTAACCGTCCGAGTACGACCGCCAATCCGATGAGATAGCACTCCTGTAGCACCGGATCGTCGAGCGAGAGCGCCGCCATCTGCGCCGCCCGTCCCTGATCGCTCCAGCAGCTGAACTGTCTCGCTTTCGTACAAATCTCGCCGATCGTCTGCCCGTACCATGAACGCCGCAACCAGCGGTTGCGCACGACCCAGGCGACAGCAACCTTTCCCAGCCACGGCTCTCCTTCGGCTTCTCCCCAGATCGTGCGAGCGAGAATATCGAGATCGGATTCGTTCGCAGGAATACGCGGACATACACGAGACCGCATCGCTTACCTCCCCTTCTTTTCGCGAATAGACCTAGCGCCGTCGATCCGCAACCCGTACTGATGGTACAGCACCCAGTACGCTGTCGCCCGCTCGTAGTCGTCCCACTGTTCCAACTGCTTGAGAACCTTGTCTTCCTTCTCCTTGATCTGCTGGGACGTCTGCGTCATGCAGGGGGCGTCGCTGAACGGCGGAATGAGTGGCCGGTGTATCCACGACGTCTTCTCGGAAAGCGGCTCGAGCGCGTTGCACGTGTCGCGATCGAGGCATCGCTCCTCGCGCACGATCAGCCGGTAGCCCCCGAACAACTCGACGAGACACAGGCGCAAGAGCGGCTCTCGGTCGATGAGCTTCGCCGCGACCGCCCCGATTTCCTCGTTGATCTCGGTCGGCGGAACGATGTCTCCGAACACACCGCTCGGCGTGTCGATGATCACGAGCATCTGGCGACCCTGATGCGCCCAATAGACCCGGTCGTACACGACCCAAACCTGCTGATACATCGGATCCCTCCTTGATTACCACGGAATGGTTTCTAGTTTACCGTTGCGTTCCCGCAAGCAGATGCGACCGAGCACGAGACACTGTCCACTCTCGACCTGCAGCGCCACTCCACTCGACACCCGGTCGATCCGCACCCCCGCCGAAGCTGCTCCCGGCACGCTCCCCTCTTTTACCCACACCCCATACTGCGGAATCCCGGTCGGTTCCGCTGCCGAGGTTTCGACGACGATCCCCGCAGTCGTCTCGCGCACTCCGCCGTTGACGACGTGAATGCCGTACACGACCGACCCTGGTTCAGTCGCCCGGTTGAGCGCGTTCACTTCCAGCCCGACTGCGTGGCTGTGTGCACTCATCGTCGCCGCGAGAATGTTCGCTCCCCAGGCGGTCGCGCGACTCCCCGGCAACGCTTCGCCGTAGAGAAAGGCCCCGACCGCGAAGTGATCGCCCGGCCCCTGCGCAACCGCCCCGAGTCCGGCGTTGAGCTGCGTATCCGCAACAGCGAAAGTCAGAAGCGGAGAGAGCGCCCCGCGACTCGTCACGACGAGCTTGTTGCGCCCCGCAATGTCGTCGTTCGGATGCAGCGCAGTGCGCGGAACGACCGTCGGGTCGACCAGCAAGCACCCGAACAGGGCAGCGAGTATGCCGACGGTCATCTCGCCCCCCTCTGCTTATTGTGGCCTATGCCGCTCCAGCGGACTGCGGAGCATCGTCGCAACAGCCCCAGCAACCCCAGCCGACACCGGCGCGTCAACTTCCGTCAGATACGCCAGCAGCGCCGAGAGCGCCGCGACTACCGCTGGTTTCAGGACAATGACGAGAATGTCCTTCACCGTGTTCTTCATGCCGCTGTTCTCCTTTCTGACCGGCAAGACGCTCCAACCGTCGACGCGCAGACAGCGCTCGCACGATCCAGTCGATCGCTTTTCCGGTCGCAATCTGTCTCGGTGTGATACGCAAGACGGTATACCCCATGCTCACAGCCTCGGCGAGCTTCTCGCAATCGTTCTCGAACCCGACCCCCCGCACGTGCCGCCCGCCGATGAACGCCCCTCCGTCGATCTCGACGAGCAGGACCGGACAACGTGCAGGAATCGCGAAATCGACCCGCCAACGCCGCTCCGGATGAAAGCGAAACTCCTCTCGCCACCCGCCGAGCTCCGGATGCTGGATCAGCCAACTGCGCAACAGCGCCGTCGGTGACAACACGTCTTTTGCGCGAATCATACAAACATCGGAATGGGCTGGTCACCGTCTCCCCAGCGCCCGAACTCGATCTTCTGCATATCCTGCTCCCCGATCAGGTCCTGAAAACAGGGCATGCAGTAGAACCACCACACCGTCCCACCGTTTTTCACGCACCGCATCACTGCAGGCTGTTTTCGACACTTCTCGCACTGCTTGACATTCGGCATCGTTCACTCCTCCGTCGCCGCCGCACACCACCGATGACGCCTACCGCCGCGTATATCGATCGGCACAACGAACCCGCCATCGAGCATCGCCTGTCCGACGTCCGTGCCGTCTGTCAATCGAACGGACGCAACGAACCGCCCGCCGTACCTGTCGAACCCGACATCGTGCAATTGCACGAGTCCGCTGGATCGATCGACGAGCGAAGCGAGATGTCGCGCGGCGCGCAGCCCAAGCGCCAGCTCGGCTGGACAGTCGGGGTCGCGAATCTCCGGCGCATCGATCCCTGCGATGCGCACAACGACCTGCGAGGCAACCGGCATCCAGCGCACAAACCGATCCTGATCTATCGCTCCGAGGGCGACCATCGCACGGACGCGAATCGTGTCGCCGTCGATTACACTCATCACCTGTACGGCTGGTAAACCGATCCGCTCACCGGCCTGCGTCGTTGTGCCAGCAGTCAAAAACACGACACAGGATACGAGCAAGACGGCTGTTGTTCCGCGCCAGGTAAAAGCCGTCGCAAATCGTCGCATACCTGCTCCCGAAACAGGTGGTTCCGGTCAGCCGATTGAGCAGCGGACCGAACAACGCATTGCAAAAACAGTCGAATGCGATCCAGACTTCCCTTCGCCACGATCCAGGGCGACCGAAGATTCCCCAACAGATTCGTCTGAGAATCTCCCTACGGTGCGTCGAACGGCCCATACGACACCCGCTGAATATGCACGTCGACCTCGCGGACCGCTTGTCGCGCAACCCCCTGGCTGTCGAGCCACTCGAACACAAAGACAGCGCGGTGCGTCGCATTCTGTTGAAGCGGATGATCGACCATCCGCACGTCTGCCTCCGCGAGCTTCCACGTCAACGTGCCGTCCACTGCGATCGTCACCCCGTTGGCGTTGAGGATATTTTGGTTGGCGCGCCCATTGACGATCTTCCCGCTGCCGACCGAATAGTAGGTCAGTCTCGCGCCAGATAGCGCCGCAGCTGGCACAGGCGCGCCATCCTCGCCGACGAGCTTGCCCGAATAGACAACCGTCTCGCCTTCGACGATCGAGATCTCGAACGGACTGATGATCATTACGTCGCCGTTACACTAAGGTCGATCTGCACATGTACCGTTTCGCCATTGAATGCCTGCCGAGAACCCTGTGTGGTGTTGAGCCCACCGCCGAAGAGCAGCCCCGATGTTCCACCCTTTGAGTTGTTAGATGAGAGAAACGCACCAAAGATACGGGTCGTGGCGTTAATGTTGAACTGCGCCCGGTTGTTCGAGTTCGACATCTGCCCACCAGACGCCGCCCCGTTCTTGACCCATTGCGGCCGCGTTGTCCCAGTATAGTCGGTGTTTTCGTTGAACGACTTCGATGCCATCGTGTCAGCTGGACGCGGCTCGATCGCGTATTGTGCGCCAGAGACCGACTGTCCAGCGTTGTTCGCGGTCGTGAGCGCTGTCCCCGACGTCACTGTTGCGACAGTAGAAATGAGATCGCTACCAGGACCGCCAGCGCCGACGATGATGATGTCCGACCCAACGTCAGCAGACGCAAACGCCGTCCCGGACCCGGTCACCGAGTTTTGCCCGGATGTGATTGACACCGTCCCGTCGTTATTGCGGATGAGACCGACATACCAGTCGACATTCGCCGGGACCGCATCGAAGCATCGGTTGAGCAGCGTGTTGCGGCCCTCGGTGACGACGAGATTGTGGTACGTCATGGTCCACCGCTCAACGAGCTCGTGACGGAGGCGCGGACAGTCGTGCGTGCGGCACACCGTCCCATCGTCATGGACCCGCGAGAAGCAGATAATGGTGTGCTTAACGTCGAGCCCCGCACCGAACTCGGTCCGTTGCGTTTTGAGATGCGGAAACAGCGAATGTAAAATACGCAGCAGCAGCGACATAAATCTCTCCTCTCCTCTCCTCTCGAAACCTTCCGCCCGCGATCTCCCTCAAATATTGTACCCTAAAGACAGCGCCCGAGGCTATCCTTGAGGCTCTTCATCAACCATCCCAGCTCTACGTACCGCCTCATGCGCGAGACCAGCTCTACGCACCGCCTCCTCGCCAATAACCCCCTGCAACACCCGCTCCTGTACTACTCTCAGCATACTCGGAACATTCGGCAGAATCCCAAACGCAAGAGATTGCAGCGTCGTCTGCACTGAGGCAGCAGCAAACAACACAGCCAGCCGTGCAATCGATTGCGCCTGATCAGCAGAGACGCCGAGCGCCTCCGCTTGGCGAAGAATATGCCGCTCGGATTCCGACAGGGCGCTCTGCACCACTGCGGTGAGGTGCTGGACGATCGCCTCTCGTACCGCCGGCTCGAGGGCCGTGCCGGTCGCAAGCACCAAGGTGCCTGCGAGGGACGAAGCGACCTTGCTCCCTTCTCCGACTGCCCCAGAAAGCGAGAGCGCAACCCGCTCGCCGACCGCCGCGCTGAGCGACATCGTGGCAGCAGCAAATTCGCTGAATGCGGACGAAAGCCGTGCAAGGAGAGCTGGGGACAGGTCCGTCTGCACAGCGAGCAGTCCTTGTATGGTGTGCACGAGCGATACGACCTGTGCGATCGCAGCCGACACGCCGCCAGGGTGCGCCTGAATCTGAGGGCGAGCGAATATCAGCGATGCTGCCATCGCATCGGCCACAAACGCAGCGCTGTAGACTTGCGCAACGCTATGCAGCGGAGAGAGCGCAGCGTGGCACCCGAGCAGTACTAAAACGTGAGCGATCGTCTCCTCCACAGTGACATCGACGATCAGCGCTGCCTGTGACGTAAACGATCCGGACAGCGCCATCGTCAACGCAGCGCCCGGAGCAATCGCAGTGCTATGATCGAGCAATATCGACGACCGCTCGGACATCGAAAGTGCATGAGAAGACGATAGCTGCGTGCCGGCCAGCAGGGACAGGTGCTCAGCAAGTCCCGCTGATGCTCCGAGGTCTCCTGTAGTCTGGTGAGGGAGGGAGAAGCGCTCAGAGAGCTGCGCTGATGCTCCGAGGTCTCCTGTAGTCTGGTGAGGGAGGGAGAGGGCAGCAGAAGACGATGCTGCGGCGACAATCGACTGAGCGGAAGCGAACGGGAATGCCCCGACAAGCACCTGCAGCATCGCTGGCGTCAGAGCGCCGACAACGGCCGGCATCGCTGCACTGTAGACAGCGCGGACAGTAGCCTCATGGATTGACGACACGGACTGCACAAGCCCTAAGCTGTGTGCAGTCCGAAGAAACGCGCCGCTCGCAGCGTCCACGGCAAGAGCCATCGGAAACGCAGATGCTCCGGAAAGACGAAGGGTCCTCGTCTCTCCCCCAGCAACCTCGAGCGGAACAGATGACACGACACGCCACACGGGAGCCGGAAGCGACATGCTCGCCTGCCCACTTTGGGTGTCGACGGGACGCAATAAAAGCTGCGCACGGTAATCGGACGAGGTTTGTATCCCGTGCGGGACGGAGATGATCGGAACAGGGAAGCTGCGTGCAATGAGGTCAGCGACGGCAGAAAGCATCGGAAAGGGCGAAGATGCGGCGAGGCGAAAGGCGGGGGTATCGTGCGACGTCGTTCCGAGCGAGTGCGAATGGCGCTGGCCATAGACAGCAAACAGCGGTGAGTCGGAAGAAACGCCAAGGTCTGTCGAGATCACAACCATCCGCCCGAGCACCGACGGAGAACGCAACATGAGCGGAGCGAGTGGGTATCGATTGAACACACCAATGTCATAGTCGGTGAGACGCCTGCGGTAGAGAAAGACAGCGAAGATGATGCCGTTGTAGGGGTAGTTGTCCGGGCCTGCAGTCCCATCATCGGCGTTTCCCAACCACACTGCCGCGTTCGTTATGGCGGGAGCACCGGTGCCATTGCCTTCTATCCAAGTCCCCTGCGACGTCCTATCGACTCCAGGTTCACACCACTTCCCGATGAAGAGGGAACTGAAAGAGAGTGACTTGACAGATCCCCTCTCTTCATGCAATAGGACGCCTGGTCGTTGGTGGTGTAGGGAAGACCGGTGGAAAGCCGGCACGGCCCCCGCCACTGTAACCGGAACGAAAGCAACCTCGTGCCACTGCTCCGTAGCGGGGTGGGAAGGCGTTGCGAGTAGGAAAGCTGCATACCGCGGCTATGCCGGGAGTCAGGAAACCTGCCCCAACGATATTCCTCGGCGGTCCTCCGGGGTGTGAGGACGGAAGGAAACGAAAGCAGTTTCTTCTCCTCATGCCCAAAGTACATTTCGTGCTTTGGGCATTCTTGTTCTGTCTTTCGCCTTTCGGACTGGCCCACTCTGCGAGAATTTCCCCCGCTGAGGTTGAGCGCGGAGCGAGCGCGTGAACCGCCTCGTCATTGCTGCACCACAGAGTGGGGCAGGAAAAACTACCGTCTGTCTCGGGCTCCTGGCAGCCTTGTCTCGCCGTGGCGTTCGAGTGCAGCCGTTTAAAGCCGGCCCCGACTTCATTGACCCGGGCCTGCACCAATGCGCCGCAGGGGTGGTCTCCCACAACCTCGACACTTGGATGCTGTCCCGCGAGGAGAATCTCGCGCTCTTTCTCACCCACACCGAGGGGAAAGACCTCGCTATCGTCGAGGGCGTCATGGGGCTCTTTGATGGCCGCGACGGAACCGCAGGGACGATTCCGCCGGGAAGTACAGCAGAACTGGCGCTATGGTTAGACGCGCCAGTCGTCCTGGTTATCGATGTCCAAGGGCAAGGACAAAGCGTCGCGGCTGTTATCAAAGGATTTGAGGAGTTTCATCCGAGGCTGCACATCGCTGGTGTTATCTTTAATCGCGCTGGTAGCGCTCGTCATATACGTTTGCTCACCCGCACGGTCGAGATGCATTGTCGTGCTCGGGTGCTCGGTAGTATCCCGCGCCAGGCGGAGATCGCTATCCCGGAACGCTATTTGGGACTCCAGACAGCTGACGATTTTGAGCGTCCCGCCTCCTTCTGGGAACGCCTCGCTGACTTGATGGCTGAATACATCGATCTCGATGCCATCCTGACGGTGGCGAATACCGCTAACAAGTTGCCGCGGCCTCCACGGCGCGAAGATACGTCGAGGCAAGGACAGCGCATTCGTCTCGGCGTGGCTCGGGATGCCGCTTTTTGCTTCTTCTACCATGACAACTTCCAGCGGTTGCGCGATGCTGGCGCTGAACTGGTCTTTTTCAGCCCGCTCGCAGACGCCGGTCTCCCAGGGGGCCTTGATGCCCTGTGGATCGGTGGCGGGTATCCAGAATTACGGGCTGAAGCTTTGGCCGCGAACGTCACTATGCGGGCAGATATCCGGCGGTTTGCTGCGGCCGGGCGTCCGATCTACGCCGAGTGTGGGGGGTTGATGTACCTCTGCAAAACGCTGCTTGACACTACCGGCCTCTCTCACCCCATGGTTGGTGTCTTCCCATTCGCTACGCGTATGACTCCACGGTGGCGCGCGCTCGGGTATCGAGAGATCACCGCCACCACTGGCAATCCCTTCTTTCCGCCCGGCGTACGGCTACGCGGACATGAGTTTCACTACTCTGAGATCGCTGAGGAGGCACCCGCAAGGGATTGGGTGCAACGGACTTTGCTTTTGCAAGACAGCCACGGTTCTTCATACAGCGAAGGGTTCACGATCAGGCGGACACTGGGCACCTACGCACACATTCATTTTGGCAGTCAACCGGACGCCGCTCGCTACTTCGTCGACTCTATCGCAACCATTTCCAGCAAGAACCTGCCGCTGGAGACCACGCCATGTCGGTAGAAAATACCCAAAAGCAGCGTGAACTGCCGCCACAATCCGCCGCTGGGGGGCATGCGATGCCTCCTGCAGGGGAGGGTGGAAAGACGCGAGGATTGCGCTCCGGATTCACCACCGGTGCCTGCGCGGCGGCAGCGGCAAAAGCAGCGGCAAAGGCATTGTACACGGGTGAGGCGCAGGCGACTGTGGATATTGGCCTGCCCAACCGGCAGCGTGTGGCATTCGCCGTTGCACGCACGGTTGAGTACCAAGGCGGCATACTCTGTGGCGTCATCAAAGACGCTGGAGATGATCCCGATGTCACTCACGGCGCGGAAATCTGCGCTATCGTTTTTCCTTCCTCTTCGGGCATCGTGCTCGAAGGAGGAGACGGGGTCGGACGGGTAACCAAACCAGGTCTTGGCATGCCTCTTGGTGCCCCGGACATTACGGAAGTGCCCCGACGCATGATCGTGCAGGCAGTCAGCGAAGCATTGCACGGCGTAGAGCCTTGTGGTGCACGGGTGGTGATTACCGTACCAAACGGTGAAGAGCTGGCTAAGAAGACCCTCCTTGAGCGTCTCGGGGTTGTAGGCGGGATCGGCATTCTCGGTACCACAGGCATTGTCAAGCCGTATTCTACGGCCGCATTCCGCGCCAGTATCAGCCAAGCCATCGACGTTGCCATTGCCGCTGGTGTAGACGAAGTGGTGTTCACGACCGGAGGCCAGTCCGAGAAATTCGCGCAACGTCTGCTCTCCTTGCCTGAGGAAGCGTTTGTCCAGATGGGGGACTTTGTCGGCTTCGCCATGCGTGAAGCCGGCCGCAAAGGGCTGCGCAAGGCCACCATCGTCGGCATGATCGGTAAGCTCTCGAAGATCGCCGACGGCAAGAAAATGACCCATGCTGCGGGATCAGAAGTCAACATGGCCATGTTGGCAGACATGTTGCGGGAGTTAGGCGCACCGGCCGCTGTGATCGAGCAGGTTGCTCACGCCAATACAGGGCGGCACGCACTGGAGATCGCCATCGCGCATGGGTTCTCCCGCTTGGCTGATCTCGTTTGTCAGCGCGCCGCTCACCACTGCCGATCCTATGCGCCCCGTCCAATCGATATCGCTGTTATTCTGACCGATTTTGAGGGCAGACCACTAGGACGCAGCGAGCTCGGAGGGCATCATGTCCAGTGAAATGCAACAACTCACCGCGCGTGGCCGAGCAATTGAGGAGGGCAGTTTTGGTATCATCGACGCTGAGGCTGGTCCGCACCACTTCAGTCCCTCCGAATGGCAGGTGGTGCGCCGAATTATCCATGCCACAGCAGATTTTGAGTTCCAAGCGATTACCACGTTTCACCAGCAGGCGATAACCGCAGGAATCGCCGCTCTGCGC
>JANWXO010000093.1 GCA_025057295.1 Candidatus Binatia bacterium
CTACGCCTGTCGCCCCGAGTGGGTGCCCCTTGGACAGCAGACCACCACTCACGTTGACGGGGATTTCTCCACCTAAAGCGGTACGCCCTTCATCGATCATACGGCCGGCCTCTCCTTCTCCACACAGGCCGAGATTTTCATAGTGTAACAGCTCTGCTGTGGCAAAACAGTCGTGCAACTCCACTAGGTCCAGATCCTTCGGACCGAGTCCGGCTTTCTCATACGCCTGCTTCGCCGCATTCCTCGTGAGGGTGTTGACATCAGGCATCGTCAGGTCGCGCTCCGTCCAGGGATCCGAGGTGAGCACTGAACAGGCAACTTTGATAGGCTTATTGGTGTACTGTTTCACCTTGTCGGCAGACACGAGGATCGCAGCCGCCGCACCGTCACCCGTCGGGCAACACATGTACAGGGTGTTCGGATAGGCCACCATGCGGGCTTTCAACACATCCTCGAGGGATACCTCTACTTGGTACTGAGAGAGAGGGTTATACACCGAATGTTTGTGGTTCTTGACCGACACTTTGGCAAACTGCTCCACCGTGGTGCCGTACTTGCGCATATGTTCGACACCCGCCTGACCAAACACTGCGGGCATCAAGCCACTGCCCAGCACTCCCTCCACGCTCTCGCCCCCGCTGCGGGCACCGCCACCAAGGAGGCCCATCTTCCCCATCTGCTCCACCCCAACCGCCATTGTCACATCGTACATACCGGAGGCAACACCGAGATACGCTTCCCGAAAGGCAGTTGAGCCAGTTGCACAAGCATTGGAGACATTGAGCGCAGGAATCCCCGTCTGCCCGATCTGTTGCAGGATGCGCTGAGCGTTCATCGCATTCGCTTGGAACAAATTCCCGCAGACGAGCAGCTCAATATCTCTGATCGTCATGCCTGCATCTTTCAAGGCCAAGAGCGCCGCCTCCGCCCCGAGCTGGGGGACATCTTTATCCGGATAGCGGCCAAATTTAATCATACCCACGCCAAGTACGTATACATCCCTCATATGGTGCCTCCTTTACCGGCTGCGAGTCAGGATTCACTATTCTGGCTTGGTCTGAAGAAGAAAGCAATGATATCGACCGTCTCTTCCACGCCCTCCGCATTTTTTTCTTTGCGGTCGCGCACCTTGCGTGTAACCATCTCTACCGGCATGCCAAATTTGAGTTTCGCCGGGTCGGGGTCGATATCGACCAGGTTACAGCGCACACTCACCCCCTCAGGGAGGTCGACAATCGCAGCGATGTACGGCACCGGCACTCCCGGTACGGACTGATGCACGATGGAATAGACGTACAACGAGCCACGGTCACTCAACCGCACCTCTTGCAGCGGCCCGATTGCCGTGCATTTACTGCACCCTATCCTTCCTTCGCCGATATAAGTTGCACCACATGCCTGACACCGATACCCGACTAAATACGGCTTCTCCCCAGGAGCGGTCGGTAAACGTAACATGGGGGCGATGGGCCGCTGTTTCCGCTCCCCCGCACTTGCCTCTGCGGCCATGGTTAGCTCCTTTCTGGTCTGTCATCCGCGTCGCTGCTCACGCTCGTCCCTGTCTTGCCGCAACCAGAACCCGTGCAGCGCTTTCTCGGCTTCCTCCTGACGCCGGTCCTCACGGTACTGTTCGCCTGTGCGCTCGAGCCAGTGACGAAACGTCTCAACAGTGTCTACGCCGTAGTAGAGGTACCAATACATGAGGCCTGCACCCAAGACAAGCCCTTGAAAGAACTTCTTCATCGCCAACTCCCTTCCTCAGGATTGCCGAAGCCCTGGCAGGGATCTATGATGCAGGGCGCATGCGCACCTCGCTCTCGGCTTTCCTGCTCGCTGTCCTCTACCCGCCACGTTGTCTCGGCTGCCGCACTTTCCTGCCTGCTCATACTGCAGCCGGGTTTTGTTCTTCCTGTACGCCATTCCTCACCCCGGTACAGCCACCGCTGTGTGTCCACTGTGGAGTACCCTTTATGACTCCTACCGGCCCCGACCACTTATGCAGACGCTGTCTAGCCGACCCGCCTTTGTTTCGTCGTGCCCGCGCATGGCTCTGTTATCACGCGAGCGACGCATCGCCTCAGCCACTGAACGCGGCAATACAATATTTTAAATATCACAGAGATCTCAGCACGGGCAAAGCGCTGGCGGCTCTCGGAGCTCAGCACTTCCCCCTTGCTGGGGAAGAGTATGACCTACTCGTGCCCGTCCCACTTCACCTACAACGCCTGCGGTGGCGTGGATTCAATCAATCGTTGATTCTGGCCCAAGCGATTGGCCACTTACATGGCATAGCCGTGGATCCCTGGGTGCTAGAACGGACTCGTCCGACTCCCCCACAAACCCACCTCACCGAGAGCGAACGCCGAGCGAATGTACGAGGCGCCTTCACGGTCACCGCACCTGAGCGGTTAAGCGGCAAGCAGGTACTCCTTATCGATGATGTCTATACCTCCGGGGCCACGGTAGGAGAGTGCACCCGTGCCCTCCTTGACGGCGGAGCAAAGATCGTGGACGTATTTACCCTGGCTCACGCGGTCCTGGTGTAGGTGACCATGACAGCTCGATTACCCCTTGGCGTACTGATATCGGGGAGCGGTACAAACCTCCAAGCGATTATCGATAGGATCGCTCAGGGAACTCTCGACGCTGAGATTCGTATGGTGATCAGTAACCGGAGTGATGCCTACGGCTTGACACGGGCTCAACGCCATCACCTGCCTACCCTGGTTATTTCTCATAAAGATTTTCCCTCGCGCGAGGCTTTTGAGGCAGAGCTGGTCACAGCGCTACAGGCTGCCGGCGTTGAGCTGGTCATCCTCGCCGGTTTTCTGCGCGTGCTGTCACCCTTTTTTATCCGCGCCTTCCCACAACGCATTCTGAACATCCACCCCTCGCTCTTGCCCGCCTTTCCTGGCCTCCACGCACAACGCAGAGCCTTAGAAAGCGGGGTTCGTATTACAGGGGCGACAGTCCATTTTGTGGATGAAGAAGTAGACCACGGACCAATTATTATCCAGGCGGCTGTCCCCGTCTATCCCGACGACACTGAAGACACCCTGAGTGCCCGCATCCGTGTTCAAGAACACCGTATTTACCCCCTCGCTATCCAGCTTTTCGCCGAGGGACGCCTCGAGGTTCGCGCGAATCGGGTCATCGTCCACCACGAGCAGCGCTCGCCCGACACCGCTTTTCACGTTCCTCTATCTGCATGAGTCCGGCGACCGGCCAAATCGGCGTAGACGAATCGGGCAAGGGAGACTACTTTGGCCCGTTAGTGATCGCCGGCGTCTATGTGGCGAGCGAGCACGAAGCTCGGCTCCGCGCCGCTGGAGTACGAGATAGTAAGACCCTGTCAGATAAAAAAGTGGCTACGCTCGCTGCATACGTCCGCACGACGTGCCCGTCTACACTGGTGGTGATCGGCCCCGCGCGCTACAACAGCTTGTACGATGCTTTAGGGAATCTGAATCGCTTACTCGCCTGGGGCCATGCACGGGCAATCGAGAACCTGCTCGCCAAGGTGTCCTGTGAGCGTGTGGTCTCTGACCAATTTGGGGACGAGCGGCTGCTCAGACAGGCCCTGATGGAGAAAGGACGCACCGTGACCCTGGTACAGAAGCCGCGGGCGGAAGAAGAAGTTGCCGTCGCTGCAGCCTCGATTCTCGCACGCGCGGAGTTCCTCCAGCGGTTGCAGCAACTGAGCGAGCGGTACGGGGTGTTGTTGCCCAAAGGCGCCAATAGCGGCGTTATTGCCGTAGGGAAAGAGTTTGTCTCCCGCTATGGAGGGGAGGCCCTGAGACAGGTTGCCAAGCTTCACTTTCGTACCACGGCCAGCATCCTTGGCTGAGTCTCCGTTCGGCACGGGAAACCCCTGAGCTCTCGCCCCCTGCCCTTGTACAGGGCCCTCTTTTCCTCTATCCCCGCCTGTATGGCAGAAACATCACACCCGGCGTTTGCCCGCCTCGTCGAGATCATGGCAACGTTGCGTGGTCCGCAGGGCTGTCCCTGGGACCGCGCGCAAACCCCCGATACCCTCAAGCCCTACCTGATCGAAGAAACCTACGAGGTGCTAGAAGCGCTGGAAGCTCGCGATTGGCACGCGTTCAAAGAAGAGCTCGGCGATTTGCTCTTGCAAATTGTCTTTCACGCGCAACTGATGACCGAAGCAGGGGCTTTTACTATCGATGACGTCGCCCAAGCGATCGTCGACAAACTGATCCGCCGCCACCCGCACGTCTTCGGCAAGACACAGGTGAAAGATGCCGAGGAAGTCGTGCGCAACTGGGCGCGGTTGAAAGCCGAAGAAAAACAGGCACGGGCCGACCGTTCCGTGCTGGCAGGTGTTCCCCAGGGAGCGCCTGCCTTGATTCGCGCGCAGCGCCTAGGAGAAAAAGCGGCGCGCGTCGGTTTTGACTGGCCTGCCGCAGAGGCAGTGCTGGCCAAGGTACACGAAGAGGTACAAGAACTGGCAGCGACCCTCGCTACGCAAGACACGGAGCGGCACGAGCACGAACTCGGCGACTTGCTGCTCACGCTCACGAGCCTGGCTCGGCACCTCAATATCGACGCCGAGACCGCGTTGCGCAAGGCAACGAAGCGGTTCAGCGCGCGTTTCCGCTACATCGAAACCCGGCTCGCGCAACAGGGGGAAGATATCTATGCAACTTCACCGGCGCGCCTGGAGGAACTGTGGCAAGAGGCGAAGCAAACGCTCGGGTAACATCGCAGTGAGGAGCAGAAGCTCGTTCTTCCGCGCGCACCAGACGACACATCCATAGCTGACCATGCCGACGACCACTGCCAGCACGAGCGTCCCCGCGCGGATCGCGAACGAGACCTGAGGATCGAGCCAATCGACTTGGCGAGAGATCCATAATACCGGCGCAGCCATGACAGCTGCGCCGAGCAGGCTCCAGCTCAGCGAAGCGACCCAAGGGGTCCAGTGGAAAACCGCCACCCGCCGATAGACCACCACTCCAAGATAGAGAACATGGATCGTGGCTGAGAGCGAGGCGGCGAGCGCGAGCCCTCCTACCCCTCCCTCGTAGAGCGCCAGAACAGTACTGAGAGAAGCAAAAAAGCCAGCAAGAGCATGCAGATCAGCGCCGGGGGCGATGCGCCCCATGAACACAAGGCTGAGGCACACATTCACGATCACAGCGACGATGCCGGCATACACCGGGGTGCGCGTATCCTCTACGGCATACAGACAAGAAGTGAGGAGGCGTGCCACTGCAACAGACCATAAGCCCAGTGCCAACCCCCGCACTGCAGTCGCAGTCACCTGCACCTGCTCAGCCCCAAACGCCCCGCGGAAAAACAGCACGGTACAGAAAGGCACGGCGAGCACCGCTAACCCGACGGCTGCCGGCACGGCGACCAAGTTGACCAACCGGAGCGCTTCTCCAAGACTCTCACGTATCCCACCGAGATCACGCCGCTGCGCTTGCACAGCAAAGGTCGGCAGGGAGGCCGTGCCGAGTGCCGTCACGAACACTCCTAAAGGAAATTCCAATAAGCGGTTGGCGTACCACAAAGCCGACACACTGCCGTCGGCCAACAAAGAGGCGAGCATTGTACTGAGAAGGACATTCACCTGATACACCGCGGCACCGAACACCACTGGCGCGAGCAACCCCGCGACACGCCGGAGGGCAGGGTGGCAGGGTCGCCACTGCGGCAGCAGAGGAATCCGCAATCGCACCAGCACCGATACCAGCCACATCACTTGGCACAGACCACCGAACACCACCCCGTAGGCCACACTATAGATTGGGTGAGGGAGAACACCGGGAAGCCCGAGGGCGCCAAGAATCATGGCAATGTTCAGCAACACTGGCGAAAACGCCGGCGCAGCAAAATAGCGCAGCGGATGCAAGATTCCCATGGCCAGGGCGACCAACCCGATACAGAAAAGATAGGCAAAAACGATCCGACTTAACGCGACTGTCAGGTCGAGTTTTGCCCCACGAAACCCAGGGGCGAACAAGATGGTCAGGGGCTCAGCGCAGAGCATCCCCACGACGGTACAGCAACCCAGCACCACAACCCCAACCCCAATTAACGCTCGAATCATTTCCTCGGTTTCTGCGCGGGAGTGGTGGGTCAGATATTCGGTGACCACAGGGATAATCGCCACACTGGCTGCACCCTCTCCGACTAACCGACGCAGGAGATTGGGAATACGAAAAGCGACAAAGAAAGCATCCGCAGCAGCCCCTGCGCCAAAGACGGAGCCAATCACCACATCTCGCAGGAGACCGGTCACCCGACTCAACAGCGTGTAGAACCCAATCTCGCCCGTGGCTCGTACCATGGCACGTTTTTCATCTACCCTGGTTGCCTCACACGGACGTTGATTCACCGGAGTCCTCATGCTACGTAACGATGACAACGAAAGGAGAAAGAGCGAGTGCGATCGTCACAAGAGAAGCGACACCTGCAAAGCCTCAAGCGGCGCGCCCGCAACAGAGCGGCAAAGTCCCGCATCAAAACGGAGACGAAGAAGCTGAAGGCGGCGATAGCAAGCGGGGATATCGCAGCGGCCGAAATGCAGTTCCGTCTGACGATGGGGCTGCTCCATAAAGCAGGCCGGAAACGCATTCTGCACCCCAATACGGCCGCTCGCCGCATCAGTCAGCTTGCTCGCCTCGTGCACCAACACAAGAGCACGGCTACCCCGGCCTCCTGAACCGTTCTTCGGCCGCAGACCTGTTCCCCCATCAAAAATTATCGCCCAGACGAAAATAGATCTCCCGCGCCGCCTCAGCGAAAAGACGCTCAAGCGCCAAACGCCGTTGCGCCTCAGAGAACTGTATATCGGTCAGACCAGCGAGGTCCTCAGGGTTGAGCGTGCCCTGAAAGAATCGGGGGGATGTGGTCACCGTCACTTGTGGAACGGCACTGTAGTCTTCAGCCACACGCACATTGCTCGCCTGCCAGAGGACCTGACCAGTGTCACGATGCGTGATAGCGACGTCAAAGAGGAGGGCGAGTTCGTATTGAAGGACTTGATCGCGGCGGTCGAATGAAAGGGGGCGGAGGTCAAGGCGGTGGAGGGTAGCACTTACAATCCCTTCGCCTTTGTCAACGACCGCGATGCCGCCGCGGGTACGAAATTCCCGTTCAAGAGCCCATTGCAGCTCCTTTTCTATGCCGACCTCGAGGGTCTCGTTCTGGAACTCGGCAAAGCTGAGACTCTGGATCCCCTGCGGGAGCGTCGGACCGACAGCGAACCGATATCCACAGCTGATAGGCAGCAGCACGAGCAGCAAGCAAAACCAACTCCGCAGCACCGGCAGGGTGCGCGCTCGTTGCGCGTTGGTTCCCTGCCACCACCCCGCTGCGCTCACCTCCCTCCTCCTTCTTCGGCAACGACGAAGTTGACCAGGCGTCCGGGAATAACGATTTCTCGCCGGACCGTCCTGCCCTGAAGATAGGACTGAACTTTCTCATTGGCACGCGCCGCGGTTAAGAGAGTCGCCTCGTCGGCATCAGCTGCAACCGCAATTGTCGCACGCAGCTTGCCGTTGATCTGCACCGGTATGGTCACGACCGTGTCTCGCGCTAGTGCCGGATCATAGGTCGGCCAGGGTTCATACGCGAGGGTATCGGAGTGCCCGAGCCGTTGCCACAACTCTTCTCCCAAATGGGGGGCAAACGGGGAGAGAGCGAGGACAAATCCTTCGGCGATCGTACGAGGAATGCGCTCAGCCTTCTGCATTTCGTTGAGGAGGACCATGAGCGCGCTCAACGCCGTATGGAAGCGCATCCCTTCGATATCCTCGGTGACCTTCTTTATCGTCTTGTGGTAGAGGCGTGTGAGGCTCGCCTGTGGGTCGGGATCGTCCGCCACAATCTGCGGACAGAGGTCGCCTGTATCGGTAATGAACAGGGACCATACGCGCGAGAGGAAGCGGTACACACCGGCCACCGAGCGGGTGTTCCACGGTTTTACCTGCTCCAGTGGCCCCATGAACATCTCATAGCAGCGCAACGCATCAGCGCCATATTCGGCCACCACCGCATCCGGATTGACCACGTTGCCGCGCGATTTGGACATCTTGTCGGTCTGAGGCTCGAGCTCTAACTGCGGGTCTTCAGGATGGTAGGGAACCTCGTCGCGCCACTGCACCTGGTCCACGGGAACGTAGCGCACGGCGAGGACGACGGCGGGATCTGCCGCTAAAACGTACCGCGGTTCTTCTAGTCCGTCTTGGCTCACCTTTTGTACCTCCCGGTAGGAATACCGCCGCCCCTGCTGATCTTCATAATACCGGTAGCTAAACCCCAGAATCATCCCTTGATTGACCAGTTTTTGGAACGGCTCTGGGGTCGACACCAGCCCACAATCGTAGAGCACCTGGTGCCAAAAACGGGCGTACAGGAGATGGAGGACAGCATGCTCTACCCCACCGACGTACAGGTCCACCGGCATCCAATAACGTTCCTTGTCCGCATCCCACGGGCGCTCGTGGTTATGCGGATCGATGAAGCGCAAATAATACCAACAACTCCCTGCCCACTGGGGCATGGTATTGGTTTCGCGCCGAGCAGGTTTACCGGTTTCCGGATCGACCGTCTCGACCCAGCTCGTCACTGCGGCCAGCGGAGGCTCGCCGGTCCCAGTAGGCTTGAAGCTCTCCACCTCAGGCAACACCACCGGTAAGTCTTCCGGTCTCAGCGGCTTCGGCCGGCCATCGACATAGATGATAGGGAACGGCTCTCCCCAATACCGTTGACGGCTGAACAGCCAATCCCGCAGTTTATAGGTGACGGTCCTCTCTCCGTACCCATGTTCCTCCAGCCAAGCGATCATCCTGTTCTTCGCGTCCTCGACGTTCAGCCCGTCGAGGAATCCAGAGTTGACATGGGGCCCGTCGCCAACGTACGCCCCCTTGTCCATATCTCCACCCTGCACCACCTCGATAATAGGAAGGCCAAAGCGGCGCGCAAATTCCCAGTCCCGCTGGTCTCCTCCTGGCACAGCCATAATCGCACCAGTGCCATAGGTCAGGAGGACATAGTCGGCAACCCATACAGGGATCGCCCGGCCGGTGGCCGGGTTCAGTGCATATCCACCCGTGTTCACCCCGGTTTTCTCTCTGGCCAGTTCCGTACGGGCGAGATCAGACTTCCGCATCGCCTCTTGCCGATAGGCTTCCACTGCCGCCCGCTGCTCCGGAGTGGTGATGCGATCGACCAAGGGGTGTTCAGGAGCAAGCACACAGTAGGTCGCCCCGAACAAGGTATCGGGTCGCGTGGTAAAGACGTCAAAAAAAGCGTCTTCCTCTGGCAACGGGGTCCCGTCCGGGTGACAGAGGCGAAAGCGGATGCGGGCCCCTTCGCTGCGACCGATCCAGTTCCGCTGCATCTCTTTGACATTTTCGGGCCAGTCGAGCTGGTCAAGACCGGCGAGCAGCCGCTCGGCATAGGCAGTAATGCGCAACATCCACTGGCGCATCGGCTTGCGGATGACTTCGTAGCCACCCCGTTCACTCTTGCCATCAATGACTTCCTCGTTGGCCAACACCGTACCGAGAGCAGGGCACCAGTTGACCGGCACATCGGCCAGATAGGCCAGCCCACGTTCATACAGTTTGAGAAAAATCCACTGCGTCCACCGATAGTATTCTGGATCGCAGGTCGAGATCTCGCGGTCCCAATCGTAGGAAAAGCCGAGGGAGCGAATCTGACGGCGAAAGGTCTCGATATTGCGCGCCGTTGTGATGCGCGGATGCGTCCCCGTCTCAATGGCATACTGCTCTGCCGGCAGGCCGAACGCATCCCACCCCATGGGATGAAGCACGTTGAACCCGCGCATCCGCTTGTAGCGAGCCAGGATATCGGTGGCAGTATAGCCTTCTGGGTGCCCGACATGTAACCCGGCTGCACTGGGGTAGGGAAACATATCGAGAATATAATATTTGGGTTTTGTGTGATCGACTTGGGCGCGAAAGGTTTTGTGTTCGAGCCAGAAACGTTGCCACTTCGGCTCGATTTCTTGGGGACGGTAGCGGGCTCGCTCTCGGCCGCGCGTATGTTCCTGTTCGGCAGGGTTAGGATGTTTGTCCATGCGATTGCGCTTTCTTTCCAATCAGAGTAGCGATGCGGTCGAGGACCCCGTTGACAAACATCGGCGCCTCGTCACTACAGTACCGGCGGGCGATTTCGATCGCCTCGTTAATCGTGACGCCGGGGGCAATGTGAGGATAGGCCAGCAGCTCATAGGTCGCGAGGCGTAGCAAATTGAGATCTACCCGTGCAAGCCGGCCCAGACGCCAATGTTCAGTAGCGTCCGCAATCAAACGGTCGATCCGTTCTCTCTCCTGCCAGACGCCTTCCACCAGTTCGGTAGTAAACTGGCGGGTATCCGCGTTCGGCTCAAAATTTTGCCAAAAGAGCGCCAGTGCTTGCCGTGGCTCGAGACCAGCGATATCCATTTGATACAGCACCTGCAGGGCAAATTCACGCCCCTGACGTCGTGTCCCCATACAGTGGGCTCATTCCTCGAGGGTTTTTAGCGCATTGGCCATCTCAATGGCAGAGACAGCCGCCTCAAATCCTTTGTTCCCTAGCTTCGCACCTGCCCGATCGAGCGCCTGCTCAACCGACTCCGTCGTCAACACCCCAAACGTGACCGGTACCCCACAACTCAACATAATCTCTTTAATGCCTTGTGTCATCGCTGCGGCAATATAATCGAAATGCGGCGTCTCGCCTTTGATCACCGCACCTAAACAGATCAGGGCATGATAGCGACCGCTCTCGGCCATTTTCTTGGCAAAGAGAGGGATGTCAAATGCCCCCGGGACCAGGACGACGTCGATATCTTCTGCTCGCACACCGTGACGGCATAACGCGTCGATCGCACCCGCCTGCAAGCGCTCGGTGACGAGACTGTTGAAGCGAGAGACGACGATGCCAAACCGCATCCCGCTCGCGTTCAGGTTGCCTTGAATGACTCGCACCATAACATCCTGTTCCTTTACAGCAGCGGCTTCAATTCGGTAAACAGGTGGCCGAGCTTTTCTTTCTTGACCCGCAGGTAGTGAATGTTACCCTGATGCGGCGGGACTTCGATCGGTCGTCGCTCGACGACTTTAATCCCATAACCTTCCAGGCCGGTAATCTTCTGCGGATTGTTGGTGAGCAGGCGCACCTGGGAGACACGCAGGTCGCGCAGGATCTGCGCGCCGATACCATAGTCGCGCAGATCCTCCTTGAACCCAAGGTGCAAATTTGCTTCCACGGTGTCCAATCCCTGGTCTTGGAGAGCATAGGCGCGGATCTTGTTCGCCAGCCCAATTCCTCGTCCCTCTTGATGCAAGTACATCACGACACCCTTCCCATCGGCAGCCACAATCTGCATGGCCCGCCGCAATTGGTCACCACAGTCGCAGCGTTCCGACCCGAACACGTCACCGGTGAGACACTGCGAGTGGACACGGACGGTGACGATATCCCGCGGACCGATTTTTCCCTTCACTAACGCAATATGCTCGTGGTGATCGACGTCGGTGCGGTACACGATGGCGTGGAATTTCCCGCCAAACGGGCTGGTGATGTCTGCCTCAGAAACCCGATGCACCAACGCCTCGGTACGCAGACGGTAGCTGATCAAACTCGAAAGACTGACCAACTTTAAGTGATGCTGACGGGCGAATTCCTCGACATCCGCCCCTTGGGCCACTGCCCCGTCATCGCGCAGGATCGTGCACAGGGTAGCTGCCGGCTTCAGCCCGGCTAAACGTGCAAGATCGACCGCCCCCTCGGACAGACCGCTGCGGGCTAACACCCCCCCACGATGAGCGACAAGCGGGTG
>JANWXO010000094.1:0-6468 GCA_025057295.1 Candidatus Binatia bacterium
TGACGAAGAAGGGATTGAGACACACGATCCATGAGCTCTTCGAATGTATGTTGCATCATGTCATGCGAAGGAATCAGTGACCTGACGAAGAAGGGATTGAGACTTCGTGGCGATGCCGCGGCGATCGTGGACCGGGCGCAATGGAAGGAATCAGTGACCTGACGAAGAAGGGATCGAGACCTGTTCGACCGAGTCGAGGGAAAGGACTGGGAGTCCTGAAGAGGAAAAGAATGAGACGGGATTATGCTCCGGACACGAGCTGCTGAGACACCAGGGCGACTATGGCCTCTGCGGCAGCGACAGCCTGTTCCCCTTGCTCCTGGGTGTAGGACTCGAACGGCACTGCCGGAGGAGCAAGGGCGTCCGGATAACGTGTTGGGATATAGTACTGGTCTAAAATGCGTCCAGGGGTGATATGGGCCGCAAAGTCGGAGGCAAACCGGGCACAGCGCTCGGCTAGCTGGGCCACGGAGTGAATCGGTACCGAGCGCTGGCCCTGGGCAATGAGAAAGGCTTTCAGTGCCTTCTGCGCTGCCTGTTCGGCCATGAAACAGGCGTCAGCGTAGTCCCCGCGTTCCTGGTGACCGCGGGCAATCGCGAGGTCATGCGTGGCCTGGCGGAGCCAGCGCTGCCCGGCGTCACGTCCCGGCTTCATAGACGACCTTGCCCTCTTGGAGGGCCTGGATGATAAAAGGGTTGCCCTCGGCCACCATCTGACTCAGCTCTGCGGGTGTGTAGACGAGAATGTCGGCATGCACCCCGACGGGACAGAGCCTGGCCATCGTTTCTAGACGCTGGACGAACGGCTCAGCGGTATCTTTGATGACGAGCACGTCCAGATCGCTGTCGGCATCGGCCTCGCCGCGGGCAGCCGAGCCAAAGAGGATCACCCGTTCGGGGTGATAGGGCTGCAAGGCTTGCAGCAGCGCGTGGAGACGTTCTTCCATGGATTTGCTCTCTCTTCGAGTATCGGCGCAGCCCAGGAGAGTGTCAAGGAGGACTGCTCTGCTCCCTGGCACCCGAGAGCCGAAACCTCCGGTGGCCAAAGCTGCGAGACATGTCGGACACTGGGGCGCCTTCTGGCAGGGCTCGGCAGTCTGATAAAACCACGAACCGGACGTTCACGGACAAGGAGGGAACACCCATGAAAGCACTCACCTTCGTCGGAGTGGGCGGATACCAGACGGCTCGGTACGTGCACGGCACGCAGATCGTCGAAACGAACCTCTTTCCTGTCGCGCTCTATGAGTTCTTCCGCCCTGACCGGATGACGGTCTTCGTCACACAGCAGTCGCGAGAACGCTACTGGAAGGAGCTGTGTGAGCAGCTCGATGGCAAAATCACTCCCGAACCAGTGGAGATTCCCTGGGGCGGCAAACCGGACGAACTCTGGACTATCTTTGATTGCGTCGTCGAAAGCGTCGGCGAGAGGGAGGAGGTGCTCTTCGACATCACGCACGGATTTCGCTCGCTCCCGTTTGTGGTGTTTTTGGCCGTCGCATATCTGCGCGCGGTGAAACACGTTCGGGTGCGCCATATCGTGTACGGTGCATTCGATGCCCGCGACGAGGAAGACCGCGCCCCGGTGTTCGACCTCTCGCCCTTTTCGAGTTTGCTCGATTGGCTGGCAGCGGTCGACCTGTTCCGCCGCAGTGGTTCGGCTGACGAGCTCTCCCGGTTGCTGAGAGAGGCGCACGCACGGGCCTGGCGCGAGCCGTCCGCCGAGTCGTCACCGACCGCGTCTGCGAGACCGACGATACTCAGCGGAATAGGAGATCGCATCAACGAGCTTTCGCAAGCCCTTTTGCTCATCCGCCCGCTGGAAGTGATGGAGAAAGCTCAAGCCCTGGCCGATCGATTTACCGATGCCGCGTTGAACGAGGCCGCTCGGTGGGCCAAACCCTTTGCGCTGATCGCACCGGCTCTCCGGCAGGAACTGGTACGATTTGCCCCGCTCCCGCGGGTGACGAATCTGGCAGTGCAACGAGGCATGATCTCCTGGTACGTCGAGCACGGCCTTGCAGTGCAAGCCCTCACGCTCATGCGCGAGGTGCTCGTGACACGGGTCTGTATGCATCTCGGGCTGGAAAATCCGCTGCAGCGAGAGGTCCGCCAGCGCGCCGAACGCCTGCTCAACTATCTCGCCTGGAGCAAACAGCCGGAGAAGAAACCTTGGACCGATCCTGAGCCGGATGCAGCGGACGTCCAGCGTCTGGGTGCATCTGAGGACGTGGAGTCGCTCATCGCTCTCTGGAGTTCGATCCGCGAAGCACGAAACGATGTCGACCACGCCGGTATGAACGAGCAGCCTGCGGCAGCTGCAAGATTAGCCACACAAGTAAAACAGATGGTGACTCGACTGGAGGAGTTGTTGAAACATTCCGATCCGTAACCGTTGCGAGGCCCACATCCCCCTGCGCGAAGCGCGGTCCCCTTTGCGACAGGAGGTTCAGGGAGATCGGACGACAGCTTCCTGCGCCGGGGCGCCGAGGCGCACCGGTTGGACGATCGTCTTGATGACCGGGAACTGCTCTTCGTGCCAGACGACGACGAATTCTCCGGTCGGCGAGAGCGCAACGTCTGGCGCGTAGGCTTTCATCGCCTGTGACAGGGAGTGAATGGGGCTCACGCTGCGTCCCCCGTCCGTCGTGTAGCGCAAAAGGATGCGACGGTGCACGGCGGTCGCATCCTGCCACACGATCACGGCTCGTCCGGTCGAGTCGACCGCCAGGCGGACGTGATCGGGAATCGACCCGCTGGAAGCGTCTATGCGTTGCGGTGGAGTGAAGCGGGAGCCGTCCGAGGAGGTCGCGAACAAAATCGCGGGACGCCCCTCTGCCCCCTCGGTGTACCAGGCCGCGTAGATCCGCCCGTTGTCGCCGATGCCTGCTGCGCCCCCTCGGTGCGGACAGGCGTTGAGCTGCCACCGGTCGGCGTGGAGGAGCACCGGAGGACCGAATGACCGACCGCCATCGTGGGACAACGCCAGCACCATATCCCGGATGTTACCCGGGAATACCTTGCGCCACAGGATCGCCACTGCGCCCTGCGCCCCGGTTGCGACGTGGACCCGGCAACAGACACAAGTCTCCCCGTCGAGGGTGTGGACGCTCTCGCGCTGTGTCCCGCGTCGGCCGATGCGAGCGACATAGGTGCCCGCTCGCTCCCAGCCATCGCGGCTGTCTATCCAGGACAGCAACACCGTGCCGTCGTCGGTCACCCCTATTCCCTCGAAGGAATGGGCAATCGGGCGTTCGTCGTTGACCTGCAGATGGGTGTCGAAGTGTCTGCCGCCATCGAGGGAACGCGAGAGGCGCAAATCCGAGGCGAACAGCACTCCTTGCGGTTTGGGTTTGGCGGAGGACCACGAGAGGTACAGCTCGCCCTGAGGCCCGATAGCCAGCCCTGGGGACTGATGGAGCGAATCGACGGGCAGCTCGTGTGGATTGACGCGCGTCGCCTGGGTGGGCTCTTTCCCCGGACGGGCGCAGTAGAGGGTATTGTGCGCCCCCTCTCTGCGCACCCAGGCGATGATCGCATCGCCGTTGCCATCGACGGCGACGGCGGCTCCCGAAATCTGCACTTCGTGCAAGAGGCCAGGGTGGAGGAACTCCACGCGAGCCCCGAGGGTCAACGCCGCTGCGCGAGGGGCAGCGGCAATAGACAACAGGACGCCGATCAGCAGGTGTCGGTGCATTGCTACCTCCATCGGTAGTGGATCCCGGCATAAAACGCCCGGCCGTCTCCTGGCTGGATGAAGCGACCGGTCGCACTGTCGACGATGACGGCAGATATGTACTGTTTGTCGGCCAGATTGCGTGCCTCGAAGAAAAACTCCAGGTTCCAGGGCCTGACCGTGTACCCGAGGTGGACGTTCACCAGCGTGTAGGGATTCGTGCGGACGGTGTTCTCGCTGGTGACGAAGTATCCGGTGGGGACGATCTCGACGTTGGGAGCGAACCAGAGCCCGAGGGGATGCTCGTACCGGACCTCGCCGCGTATGAAGTGTTCGGGTGCACCGGGGAGGTCGTTATCGCCGAACTGTTTGTCGTCGACAAAGACAAAGCGCGACCACGTGTATGCCGTACGCAACCATAAGGTGTCGGCGCGACCTGGTCCTCCGAGTCTGCTGCTCAGGTCTTGCGCGAGGAGGATGTCCGTGCCCACCTCGACCCCTGTATGGCGCGAGCGCTCGATATTGCGGAAGCGGGGAATCGTAAACGGGGCGTTGGGAAAGGGTTGGATGTTGACGTTCTGCAGCTCGTTCCACAGCTCGATATCGTAGAGCGCAATATCCCACCGCAGGCGGTTTTCCCACGCGCCCCGCGTGCCGATCTCGAATTGCCACGCGCGTTGGGCGCGGAGCTGGCGGATACTTTTGCCGAGCTGGCCGGGAGCGGTCAATTCCAGCAACAGCGGGACCTCGTAGGCGCGACTGACGTTGCCGTACACCTGCATCGGCGGCGCGACCGTCCACACAAAGCCGACTTTGGGCGAAAAGTTGAAGAAACTGGCGGAACCGGAGCTGTCCCCATCTTGCAGGAAATGGTCGGAGACCGAACGTCCGGCGTAGAGCAACTGGCCGCCAGCGATGAGGGCCAGGGTGTCGGTCAGGTTGAACTCTTCGTTGACATAGCCAGCAAAGTTCGTCGCTTTGTTGGTTTGATCTCTGATCTGTGCCCCGTGGTTGCCGCGGATATTGCGGAAGAACTGTTCGATCTGACGAGTCCCGGCATACTGAAAGCCCACGGTCAGGCGATTCGCGCGCCCGAGCAGAGGCGCGGCGAACGTGTAGCGCAGCTCGGTCCCCCAGTTATACGTATCATCTTGGATGACGGCGAAACTGAGAGGGTGATCCAGATATTGGAAGCTGGTGTAGGTGTACCATTCGAGCACCTGGGTGTCGCTCAACGGCATCCACATGCTCGCCGCGGCGCGGTAATAGTCGAGGTTCCGCGCCTCGTCTGCCTGGATCGCGTCGGGGTTGCGCTGCTTTGGGTTCCGCTTGAACTCGGCCCGCGTGAGCGCGCCGGGAAGATCCTGATCGCTGCGCACGTAGTTGAGGTCGAGACGCAGGCGCGTGCCGCCGGAGAGGCGGTAGCCGAAACTGGTATAGGCTCGCCGCCGCAGGAGCTGGCTGTGTTCCCGGTACCCGTCTTGTTCGGTATGCGTGAGTCCCACGTACAGATCGAACGGGCCGTACGCCTGGCCAGTTGCCACCTGGTGCTTCATAAAGCCAAACGATCCACCCGAGCTGCGCATCTCGAACAGGCCGGTATCCTCGCCGACCCGCGTGACCAGGTTGATCGCACCTCCTAAAGTGTTGACGCCGAAGCGCAGGGCATTGGCGCCTTTGTAGAGCTCGATCCGCTTGGCGGCCAGGAGTTCCAGGCTTTCGAAATCGCCGAACCCATCTGCGTTGTTCAGGGGAAAGCCGTCGATCAACAACGTCAGGCCGCGCAAATGGAAATTGTTGCGGAGACCCGAGCCGCGAATGGAAATCTGACTCTCGTCCGAGACGTTGCCGAAACGGGGGCGGACCATGACCCCAGGAACAAAATCGATCACGTCATGGAGGGCCGTGCCGCGGGACTGGCGAATCGGTTGTGAGCCGATGAGCGCCACCCCTCCCGGCGTGCGGTTGAGCTCCTTGCGCGCTCTGTCTTCGCTGTAGGTGCGCTCCGGGGCCTCTGGCTCTGCCTGCACGACAACCGGGGGCAGCTGAACCGGTTTGCCTTCTTCCTGCCCGAAAACCACTGCCGGCGAGAAAAGTAAACTGAGCGAAACTATCAACTTGGACTGGTTCACAGTGTCGTCCTCCTTCGCATGGGCGTGCCATGCCTGATGGGTCAGAGTGTGTCGTCGGCGTGGATGAACACCCCCGCCGAGTTCTTCTCCTGCCTGTCCCGGCGTGCCACAGGCGGGAGCGACTCTCCTGCTGTGGCAGTGGAGAGGCAGCGACGTGCCGCCCCCCGGGGGGTCCCCGCCCCGCGACGACCTCAGATCGTCAACTCGCAACGAGTGGAGAGAGAGGACGACACTGGCGGGGGGGTGGTTCGAGAGGAGGGGATGCCATATGTGGTCGCGGGAGCAGCGCGTCTGGATAGACCGTCCGTGTCGGGGCGAGATCGGCGCAGGCGACACCGGCAGGTAAGACAAAACGCTCGAGCACGGATTCCGACAGAACGCGCGAGGAGTGATGGGGGCACGCCCGCAGTTCGCAGGATGTGGAACGCTGGCGGTGCTGGAGATGGCAGTGAGGAGAGGCGGTTGCCGGTTGGGCCGGGGAACGCAGCAGGCAGTAGCTGCCTGGTTTGCAACACCGTGGCGGGGAAGCGGAGTGCAGGGGCGGTACGATTGGTCCCGCAGTCCCGTACCCGAAGAGGATGAGGACAGCGACGGTGGCGAGTCTGGCACCAGCGGAGAATCGTCTGACAGGGACCATCACGGGTATCCTTCAGGAACCTG
>JANWXO010000094.1:6478-11791 GCA_025057295.1 Candidatus Binatia bacterium
CGCGGTTGCGAGGCCATGCATTGTTCCGTCTCCGTGGCAGCGCTGCGGACACGACGGGCCCGGCCGTGCGCGCGCGGGCTGAGAGTCCTGGACCTGGAGTGTGAACAGGTGGACCGCGGCTGCCCTCGTTGTCAGGCCGGCTGCTCGTTCTCCGGACAGTAACCTGTTGTTACAATTCGCTCGCTGTGATGCGGCCATCCTGACAGCGAAAGAGGCGCGAGGCCACGGGGACGAGGCGCTGGTCATGGCTGGCGACCAGCACCGTGCGTCCGTCGTCATCGACCAGCCGTCGCAGCAACAGGATGATCTCCTCGGCAGTGGCGGAGTCGAGGTGAGCCGTCGGTTCATCGGCAATGAGCAAGGGGGGAGAGAGGGCCAGCGCCCGTGCGATGGCGACCCGTTGCTGCTCGCCGCCCGAGAGGTCGGTGGGCAGGTGGGTGAGACGGTGGTGAAGCCCAAAACGGACCAGGAGCGCTTCTGCCCGTTGTCGCGCGGCGTGCGCCCGGTACCCGGCGAGGCGGAAGACCAGCTCGACGTTCTCCCGTGCCGTGAGCGCCGACAGGAGTTGGAACGACTGGAAGACGAAGCCGACTGTGTGGAGGCGGAAACGCGACAGCTCGGGCGCGGACAAGCGCGAGAGGTCGATGCCGGCGACGCGGATGGTCCCGTGCGTCGGTCGTAACAACCCGCCGATGAGCGACAGCAGCGTGGTTTTGCCCGAACCGGATGGTCCGAAGAAGAGGACGAATTCTCCACTGGACACGGTGAGGGTGACCCGATCCACGGCACGCACCGCGGTCTCCTCTCTCCCGTACACCTTGCTCACTTCGGTCAACTCGACGAGGGGCGAAGGCACCGTCTGCTGTCCGGAAGCGCCTCGTGACTGCTGTGGCTGGCGGAACATCATCGTGCGGTCTCTCCCCCGGGAAGCGCCTGTCTTACCCTTTGAACGCGATCAGGGGATCGATCCGAGCGATCCGTCGGGCTGGAAGGACTGCGGCGACGAGACTCATCGCGAGCGTGCACCCGAACATCCACAGCACGTGTCGCAGGGAGGACGCGAAGGGGAATTGGGGCACGAAGTGCTGGGCCAGCACCGCCGCGCTCCAGCTCAGTGGCACGCCCACCAGCCAGCCGCACAACCCACAGGCGAGTGCCTGCAGCGAAGTGGTCCGGTAGAGTGTCCAATCCGGTGCCCCCAGCGCTTTGAGCACGCCGTATTCTGCACTGCGTTCGATCGTCATGGCCGAGATCGTCAGTCCGATCACGACGGTGCCGATCAGCAGCCCGATCGCCTCCAATACGTACAGAATCGGCAAGAAATTATCGCCGGTCAGCGACAGGTTATTGGCGACGAACTGCTCTTTGGCAAAGACCGACACCAGCGGAGCCGCCTCGGTGATGCGCGCGGTGATCTCCTCGGCCTGGGCCGACGGCGCGAGACGGACCAGGAAGTAGTTGACATAGCCGTCCAGGCCAAAGAGGCGCTGGGCTTGCAGGAGGGTGACGAAGGCGTACTGGTACAAGAAGACATTCCCGCCTTCGGCAATGCCGACGATGCGCAATGGCTGCCCGGCGACGGTCAGAGTGTCGGCGATCTGCAGCCCTTCTTTGCGGGCGAAGACCCGGTCGATCACGATCTCTCCCTCTTGCGTCGTCGTCCTGCCTTCGACTAGGCGCACCGGTCCGTTGTGGTCTGCATCGACCCCCACAACAAAAAGATGGCGGTGTCGCCCCTGGACCTCGCACGTCATCAGGCGACCGACGAACGCCGAGACCTCCGCGACCCCTGCTACCTGCTGCAAGAGGCGCACGCCGCTCTCGGGGAGCAGCGAGAGCGTGTGGAAGAGGTCGGACGCGCCTTTCTGACCGACCCAGAGATCGGTGTGCACGTGCCGCAGATAGGTGGCCATCTGCTCGCGCCAGCCGGTATACAGCCCCATGAGCAACAAGACCAGCGTCACGGCACAGGCCACTCCGCTGGTGGCGAGAAAAAAGCGGCCCTTGTAGACCAGCAGGTTTTTGCGTGCCAGCAGCAGCATCAGCGACCTCGGTCCCACCGCGGCAGGAAGCGGGGCTTCTCTCCCATTTTGGCGACATAGTCAGGGCGGGAGAAGAGCACCGCTTCTTCCAGCCGCACCCGGTGCCACAACACGAAAGCGTTCAGCAGAGAGCATACCAGAGCGGTGACATACGCGCTGTGGACGAGGGGCAAAGCGAGGAACTCGGCGATCACGATGGTGTAATTGGGATGGCGGACGTAGCGGTAGGGGCCGCTGTCCACCACTGGGAGCGGAGAGGCAACGATACCGACGTTCCACTGGATACCGAGGCTCTGCCATATCCAGATCCGTCCCAGCAAACACAGCGCGAGCACCGTCAGCATGCTCCCCGCCAGCCAGGGGAGGACGGGCCGGTCGCACACCACCACTTCGAGCGCGCAGGCGGGAAACACACCGGCATGGATACACACCATCAGGGGGTAGAACGGTTCGCCGATGTGCTGTCCGCCCGCGGCGAGTAATTGTCTGCGGTGGCGAGCCGAGACCCATAGCTCGAACAGGCGCAACCCAGCGTAGCCACAGAGAAGGGCGAGATACCACGCAGCCATGGTCGCACGCTCCAACGTCATTGGATGATGCACGCCCGCGCACTCTTCATTCCCAGCGCAAGAGCAACAGTTCTGCGCTGAAACCTGGACCGAACGCTACCAGCAGGCCCCAATCGCCCGCCTGAGGTTCTTCCACAGCCAGGAAGCGGTCGAGTACGAAGAGGACAGCCGCAGAGGAGAGGTTACCGTAGTGACGCAGGATAGTACGGCTCACCTGGGTCTGCTGGGGGGTCAAGTGAAGGCAGTCGGCTATGCCGTCCAGCACCCGACGGCCGCCGGGATGGAGCAGGAAGTGTCGTACCTCGCGTGCGGTGAGTCCGTGGGAGCCGAGAAAACGGCTGACGAGGTGCGGGATGGCGGTGCAGACGACCGTGGGAATCGCCGCCGACAGGATAATGTGCAGACCGCTCTCTCTGAGGTCGAACCCCATGAGCTCCGTCGTGTCAGGGAACAGGACGCTTTGGGTGGCGACGATGCGTGGTCGGCCTGCGCGCGGGGAGCCCTGCAGGAGTACCGCTGCTGCCCCATCGCCAAAGAGCGCACTGGAGACGATATTGGCAGTGGAGAGATCGCGTACCTGGAAGGTCAGCGACGGCAGTTCGACCGCGACTACCAGCACCGTCTGCAGGGGAAATGCCTGCAGATAATCGAACGCGCGCGCGAGCGCCGCCGCCCCGGCGGCACAGCCGAGTTCAGTGAGCGGCAGGCGTTTGACGTGCGGTGACATCGAGAGGGTGTTGGCGAGATAGGCATCCAGGGAAGGGATCATCAACCCGGTGCACGAAGTGGTGATGATGAGGTCCACAGCGGCAGCGTCGACCTGCGCGCGCGCCAGGCAGGTGCGGGTTACCTCGGTGCCTAGTTGGCAGGTGAAGGTCCGATACAGCCTGCTCGTGTCGCTGAGGGAAAGCGGCTGCACGAGGTCGTACAGCGGACGGCAGCCGTACCGTGTCTCTACCGCTGCGTTCGCGAACACGCGCCGGGCGAGAGAAAAGCGCGGATCGTCCTCGGGGAGCCACAGAGTGAGGGACCTGGAGATCTCGTCTTGTTCGTAGCGGTACGGTGGGTGTGTGGTGGCAGTGGCACAGATGGTGGCCATACACACGTATTCTACGCAGGCAGCCTGGGGATGTGCACGACGGCCGAGCCGAGCCTGTGGCGAGACTCGCCGTGTCCCGGCCTCCCGGAGGTGCTTCCTGCTGCGGTGTGGGCAGGAGTTCGTACCGGTGTCTGCGGGGCGTCGTTTGCGCGTGCAGTGGTGGGAGGAAGATCAGGATAAGTCACTGTTTGTGTTCCTCGCAGGGGAGGCGCTGGCGCGCGGTCACGCCACAAAGCGCAGCGCCGCGTGCACCGTGCCCGCCTCGGAGCGGGCGACGATGTACCCGCCAGCAGCGAAGGCGCCGGCGTTGAGGATCACGGTCCGGCCCAGACGGTCGGTGCCGGCGGACTCGTGGATGTGGCCGGTAATACAGAGGTGTGGTTGGTATTCGCTGATAAACTGTCGCACGGTTGGACTTCCCACGGGCCGCCCGTCTATCAGGCGGTCGACCCGCGTGGCATAGGGGGGCGTGTGGCACACCATGATCTGCACCGGCGCGGCGGTGGTCTGGGCGTATGCACGAGCGAGGATTGCGTGTAACTCTTCCTCCTGATACTCGAGGGGGGTGTGGAAGGGAGTCGGATTCGACCCGCCACAGCCGAAGAGGTCGAGGTCGCCAATACGATGGTTTTCGCCGTGCAAACTGATCCGTTCGCTCTGGAGGTAATCGATGACTTCGGGCCGGTCGAGGTTGCCGGGGAGCGCCAGCACCGTAGGACAATACTGCCGCACGGCCTCCACCACGCTCCGCGCTGCTCTCCTCCCACCGAAGTTGGTCAAATCGCCCGATAACACAACCAGATCGGCCGTCCTCAACTCTTGCGCGATGCGGTGGAGTTGCCAGGTTGCCATGTGGATATCGCCGAATGCCACCAGTTTCACACGATCCTCCTGACCGTTGTCCTCTTTATAGTTGACGCTCCCGCGGGGTCAATGGAGAATGGAAAAAAAAGAGGAAAGGCATGAGCACTGCCCCCTGGCCTTGCAAAAGGGTGGAGAATAGGGAAATACTACAACACCCTGCAGGGCGAGAGTAGACATGGAAAAGAACATCCGATCAAAAGTTTTGGCCATCGGCCGACCGTTACGGGTCGAGTTGCAGCTCGATGGAGAATGGCTCGATCGCCTGCGCAGGTTGTTACGAGAGATGGGCGAAGAGGGGGACTCGTACCCGATCCATCGCTATCTCGAAGAGCTGTTAGAAGCAGATATCGTCTATCGTGAAAGTCACCATACGCGCCGCCGTGGGCCGTATGTCCAACGCGAGGCGATCATTCGTTGGCTCAGGCAGCGCAATGCTGACAATGCTCCCACAGGGGTCTCTGCGAGCAAACGCTAGGAGCGCCTCACCGCTTTGCTGCTTTCGGGAGACGGGTGAGGCAGCGTGCTCACAGGCGCGGTGCGAGGCTCTCAGCGGACTGGCGGTGATCTAGTAGGGAACGTGACTACACGCCTCTGCACCTCGCAGTGGGGGGCGAGAGGACGCCGCACACGGGCCGGTGCAGGCTCGCCCTGTGTCGCGAGTCGTGTGAAGGAAGCGTGGGAGAAAAAGAGGCGGGAGCAGGATGCCGACAACCGAGTGGTCTTAACGACGCGATGGGCC
>JANWXO010000095.1 GCA_025057295.1 Candidatus Binatia bacterium
TGTACTTCCGGAATCTGGCTGATCTCCTCAGTCAGGCGGCGAATCTTCTCCAAAACACGTGGGGTATAGACATCAGTCGTGACCAGGCCGAGGACACCGACCTCTTCACTCCCGAACAGCCGACGCGCCTCTTGGTAGTAGCGTTTTTCTGGATCGTCCGCCGGTAACAGGCTATCGACCGAGCCCTCGAAACGGATCTGCCGCGCGGAAGACGCAAAGAAGGCGGTGAGCAAAAGGACGAGGGCAAGCACACTCTTCGGGTGCTCGGTAATCCAACGTTGCCAGTTATGCATGGGTGGGTAAGAGAGCCTTAGGCCTTTCCCCTGCTCCTGTCAATCAGGACAAAGAAGACGCGTACGTGGACGCTCGACGGCTTGCATTTCCCCAGCGAGGCGCGTATGGGGTCTATAACTCTGAGGACGGACACTTGTCAGGCCGAGGAATAGGAGCATGAAGCACGAGACAGCGATACAACTCCCCTGCGTCCAAGGCACATTACAGTACCTCGTTGGGAGCGGAGACAAACCTGTCACCTATATGTACCCCCCGCCGCCGGGCGTCCCGCAACGGTCGGGGCGTTACGCTAGATATACGGTGCCAATTTACAATGGCCGTGCGCTGCTCTCTCAGTTCTCCCTCGATCGGCACGGCTTCCTGTTGACGCGCCATGAGACCGCGGTCACCAATTTCTACGACGAGCAGCTGGTGCGGCGGGTCTATTACCCGGAGGTCGAGCGGCTGGTGCAGGAGGTGACTGGTGCAACGAGGGTCGTTGTGTTCGACCACAACGTGCGTTGCGCGCCGATGGCACAGCGGGGTGAGAACGGGGCGCGCGAGCCGGTAAAAATGGCCCATAATGACTATACCGTGAAATCGGGCCCGCAGCGCGTGCGTGACCTGCTGCCCACGCAGGAGGCCGAAGCGTTGCTGCGGCACCGGTTTGCGGTGATCAACGTGTGGCGGCCGATCCGCGGGCCAGTACAAGAGGCGCCGCTCGCCGTGTGCGACGCGCGAACTATCGCGCCGCAGGACTTGGTGGCGACAGACCTGAAGTACCAGGACCGCACGGGCGAGGTCTATTCGGTCACCTTTAACCCCGATCACCGTTGGTTTTACTTCCCGCACATGCAACGGAACGAGGTCCTGCTGCTGAAGTGTTACGATTCCGCGACGGATGGCCGGGCGCGCTTCACGGCTCATAGCGCCTTCGATGACCCGACGAGTCCGCCTGATGCTCCGGCACGGGAGAGTATCGAGACGCGAACGTTGGTCTTTTTCGTGCCGGAGAGGACAGCCAGACCCTGAGGGTGCTCGTTCACAGTGGTCTGGCTGACTCACCCACGGAACAGGTCAGGAGGTCATCCTCGTGCCGGGCGGGGAGGGAGGAAGGTCGACGCCTCTGCCGTGGCGAAGGCACGGTCGATTTGCTCCGGTTGTACCCCTCCTCGCGTGAGCAGCAAGGCGATTTCCAAAGCGAGAGAAGTCTTTTGGAGTGCGGGCGAGTCGGTGCTGAGTGTGTAGCCGATATGGTAGGCGTCCAGCAAACTGAGCAGTGCGCCTGTCCGTTCGATCGGCAGGGCCCCGGTGAGATGGTTGGACCAGGGACAGAGTTCGCAGACGATACCCCGGTCAGCGAGGAGGCGCAGCCCGCGGTCATCCCCATCTTGCCAATAGGCGTGTGCAGCGGTCAGCGGATGCGCGACGCGGTGCGGCGCGAGCGCGTCAATAGTCGCGATGAACGTCGGCAGGTCGACCCAAGGAGTTTCTCCACAGTGAATCGTGCGTCCCAACGAGCCGGGCCCGGTGCCGGCTGCCTCCTCGAAGAGCTCGCGCATGCGCGCACGCTCGTCGGCATCGGCGAGGGAGCGTTGGCGTTCCGAGCCAGCCAGGTCGACCCCGATGATGTTGCGGTAGACGGCAGCCCAGCGGCGCGTCTTGGTGGCCAGGACGGCGTTCGCTTCCCACGTGAGATCACGACCAAAACAGAAGATCAGCCCCACCTGCATCTCACCACGATAGATCAATTCGGTTTCCGCTGCCGCCTGGCAACAGGCGAGAATAATACGGTCCACATCGTACAGGCCGGCATGCTCGCCCCGGAGGAACGGAGCGCCGGTGCGCTTGAGGGGGCAGAGGCGGAGCTCCAGGCGGCGCACGGCAAGCGGGGGTTCGGGGTCGGCTCCTTCTCCGCCCGGCCCGAGCTGGCGCATGCCCGCCGTACGATAGGCGCCGCTGACGGCCACGTGAATGCTCTCTCGCACACTCTCCGGACCACTCTGGATCGCCTCCACTAAGTCGAACACCCGTAAATAGTCGTCCAGCGAGGTGACGGTGTCTGGACGGCGGTGAGCAAGGCGAACGAACTGCTCATAACTCCCCAGACCGCGGATGCCGCGTATCTGTCCCATTTCCCACAGCCGGTAGATGGGGACGGAGCCGCCGAGGTGGACGTGCTGTTCGGTCACCCCACCTGGCGGAGCGGGAGGAAAAACCACCTGGTCGAGACGCATATTGCTCTTGATCCTGGTCCCACAATACGACAGGAGTGCCAAAAAGGCAGCAGGGAGCTGACTCGTCACTCTGTACAGCGCGCATCATTTGTCGTACCCTCCCCCAGGGAGGAGAGATGATGGATGAGTCCCACACCACCCAAGGGTCCATAGAAGCGACGCTGCATTATGCGGTGGACACAGGGGAGAAGCCGGTGATCTACCTCTACCCACCGCCCCCTGGTGTTCCGCAACGGAGTGGTCGGTACACTGGGGTCACGGTTCCCATTCGTGACGCTCGAGCGATCCAGAGCCAGCTCGCGCTAGACACGCACGGCTTTCTGCTCCAGCGTCACGAGACTCAGGTTGTCGATTTTTACGACGAGCATGAGGTACGGACCGTCTACTACCCAGAAATAGAACGATTGGTCCAAAGCATCACCAATGCCGCCACAGTGCTGGTGTTCGACCACACCTGGCGGTGTGCCTCAGCAGCGAAGCGGGCCGAGCATGGTGCGCGAGAGCCAGTCCGGATAGCCCATAACGACTACACCACCCGCTCAGGTCCCCAACGCGTGCGAGATCTCTTGCCCGCGGAGGAAGCCGAAGCCCGGTTGCAGCGGCGTTTCGTGGAGCTCAACGTGTGGCGACCGATCCGAGGGCCGGTGGAAGATACCCCCCTCGCGGTCTGCGATGGACAAACGATCGCACCGCAAGACCTGGTTGCTGCAGATCTCAAATACCGCGATCGCACTGGGGAAGTCTACCTTCTGACCTGGAATCCGCGCCACCGCTGGTACTATTTTCCGCACATGCAGCCGAGCGAGGTGCTCCTCCTCAAGGGGTACGACTCCCTGACCGACGGCCGGACGCGGTTCACTGCCCATACCGCTTTTGATGACCCCACAGCGCCCCCCGAGTCTGTAGCGCGGGAAAGTATCGAGATCCGCACCCTGGTTTTCTTTTAGGCTGCACGGCGGCAAGCGGCGTGTCACGCCATCGCCCACGCCATCACTCCGATCCCGCAGCCCGGTATAGGCTCATACGCCAGCACCCGCGGCTTCAAGTGCGCAGGCATCGCTGCGGCTACCGCCAGCCAGTCGCGGATCTCCTGCCCCCCGTTGCCAGCCTCTTTTTCCAGGTCTTCGGCCTTTTTATATTTTGTCGCGACCTCGGCTCCTTTCCCCTCGACGAGACAATCCAAAAACCAGCGGTCAAACGCCGCATTCACTTTGCCGGTTTCGGGCAAGCCGACCCAGTGCGACAGCCCGCCTGTTCCGACCACGGCTACCCGTTTGAGCTGCGGCCACCGCGCGACCGCCTCGCCCACGAACGCTCCCACTTGCAGGCAGCGCCGCAAGCTCGGCATCGGCGGCGCAAAGGCGTTCACCACAATCGGCACGATGGGAATATCCCAGGCCGGCGTCAGGTACGACAGGGGCACAACCTCAGCGTGATCCAGCGGCAACTCCTCCGACAGGGCAAAATCCACACCGTTCTCTAATCCTTCGGTCACCAGAAATCTGCCCAAATCCCCTGCCACTCTAAGGGTGACCTTCGGAATCTTGAGCCACTCGTTGACCGGCCCGGTAGCGGTTTCGCCTACCCCGACCAGGAAAGGGGGGAGATTGTCGTAAAAACAACGGTCGAAGTGATCGGTGGAAAAGATCACAATCGCGTCTGGCCGGGCCTGCTCCAACAGGGTGCGGGCTTGCGCAAACCCGATCTTCACCCTCTCGTACTGCTCCTCTTTGACCCCTCGCATCAGCGCAGGGTTTGCCAAATTGGGCGCATGGGATGCAGCAATGCCAAGTACAACGTCTGCCATAGGGTCCCCTCCGTGTTCGCTGCAGCGGCGATAGCGGTTCGTTTGTAACTCACGCCCAGGAGGATCGTACGTCGAGATCCTCGCTGCACTCTTTGCTCATCGTGCCTGCTGGTGGATGAAAGTCATGATCTTCTCTCTCACCCGTTGTGCGGCCTGTGAGGCAGGGTCGCGGTTTTCATACATCCGTTGCAGGATTTGGGCAGCGGGGTGCGACGAAGGATCTCGAGGAACAAACCCATCAGATGCCCCCTCAAAGAGCTCGAGTGCTACCTGACCACCGGCTTGACGGTACTGCGCAACGAAGCGATCGAGGTCTCCACGCGGATGGACAATATCTCTCGTGTCTTGGATGTAGAGCACAGGGGGAAGCTCCACCCGCTCGCCGCGTTCGAGCGCCCGCACCGGGCTGCCTTCAGCCATCGCCTCTTCACTCGGCCAAAATTTGTCGTGCAGGGGCAGCACGAGATCGACAAACTCAGGGTACGGCTTGCCTTTTTCCTTGAGCTGTTTGGCGTAGTGGTAACGGCCCAACGGATCGATGACCGGCGCGCCCATGACGACAAAACGCACTCTCGCATCGACAGCCGGGGAGCCAGCGGGAAGGGGAATGGCAGCATACCGGGGGTCGTGCGGGCGCATCGCCGCCAGCATCGCCATGTGTCCACCGCTGGAGAGGCCGAAGATGCCGACCCAGTCCGGGCGGCTGTTCCACCGTGTCGCTTGGACTTTACACCAGCGAATGGCGTAATTGATATCTGCGAGGGTCGCAGGGTACCCTGCGACTGGCGGCATGCGGAAATCGATAGCTACCACTACTATCCCGCTTTGCGCCAGCGTTGCGTTCAGGTCCGAGTCCTGCAGGCGATTCCCCAAACACCACGCGCCACCATGCAGCTCGACCGTGAGCGGGAAGGGGCCTGAGCCACGGGGGAGAAAGAGTCGTGCCAACAGTGGCATGTCCCCGTGACGGAGGTATTCTACATCTTCTATAGTGATGTCGTACATCGATGCGGCGGTTGCCATGAGCTGCCCCTCCTTTTTGGATCCTTTCGGAAAATCTCCGCTCGGCCTCAAGAGTTTTTGGACCAGAGCCAGCACCGTGCAGCCGTTGATGCCACAGCCTCAGCCTCGATGCATCGTCCCGAGGTCTTGCAGCGGGCGGTGTCCCTCCTCCAACAGGCACGCTCGGACTAACTCGGTGTCCAGGTATTCCTGGATCGAACGGACTTTCCCGTCGGTGATGCACCATACGCGGCAGTAGGTGTTGTTGTAATCCTTGCCGTCTTTGGTGCGCGCTACCCCTCGTGCCTGCTCGGCCACGTAGTCGCCCTCGGCGATCAGGTTCTCGATCGTCATGGCGATGGCTCCGCCATTTTCCAGCCGGGCAACGAGGGTGTTGTGGAGCGCTTTGAGGACTTTCTGTTTTCCCTGTATGGGGGAGAACGCAGTTCCCATCACGCTCAGGGTGACGTCATCGGCCGCATCAGCCAGGAATCCCTCCATGTCCCCGCGGCTTAGTGCGGCGATCGCCCGACGGACGATTTGCTTATTGTGTGCGGTAGACATTGGTCCTCCTGTTTACTTGCTGCTGGTGCCACCTGCTGTCTTCTGAATCTCGGTGACTACCATTTTCCCCTCTTTCTCGTCGTGGGTAACCGTAATCACGTCCCCTGCCTGCAAAGACGAGAGGCTGCATGGTTGGCCTTCACAGATGACTTTGACATCGGCCGCCACGTCGTGCGTGTGTTGGTTCCCCCCTGCCAGATCGGTCATCGTCAGCTTCCCATTGCCAGCTGCGACAACCTTCCCCTGGTGAGAGCTCGCCGCCCAAGCCGGGGTCCGAACGAAGAGTGCCAACGCGAGCAGGCCGGTCGCGAACATCGCTGTTCTCCCAAGCATCGTGCTTCCCTCCTTTCGCAAGAATTGCCTTGAGCTGCTCTTTTTCCCTATTCTCCTTCTTGTACCGGGGTCAAGAGCGTAATGCACCCCCAACGGCTCTATTCCGTTCATGCGGCCGGAGAAAAAAGCCGCATATCCTCTCTTGTCTACTGGACCCCGCAAGAGGAGAGTCTTTTTCTCTTTCCTTCATGCGTAGTTAGGAGAGGCAGAAGAACAGGTCCGCTCGCGGGCATGAACGAGCCAGCTGTTTTGTGCTGCACTCTTGCATACTTGCCCCTCGCTCTTGCCTCGGGTGGCCTTCGGCGCTATTTTCTCCCGGCCTTTCCCGTGGGCTCGAACAAGGGGAGTCCTCGGTACAGCCGAGGCGAAGCCGTACCGAGGAGGGTGAAGGAGGAAGAGGAATCGAGAAGGTGTAGAGCCCGCGGCGCAGGGGGGGCTTCCCCCCCTGCATTCTTGCTGCAGCCTGTCTCTACTAAGCAGCTCCGGCCCTGTCAACCGTGAAAGCCACCTCACTATTGTTTCCAGATGATGCTCTTCCTCTTGTCTTGCCCAGCAGAAGCAGGTACAGGACAGAGACAAAACGTAATGTCCTGTTGACAGGCAAGAGTACTGCAGCGGAGGGGAGGAGGTATGGGCAAGGTGCTTTCTTTCCGCACCGGGAGGGGGATGGCGCGCGAGCAATTGCTCGCCTTGGCGCAGCGTCAGGCGCGTATGCAAGGCAAGAGCCTGTTGCAATACCTGCGCGAGCTGCAGGCCGAGGCAGCACGTCCTTCTGAGCCGCGCCCACCGCGGGCGACTGCGCAGCTCCCGCGTGAGAAGTACGTCTATCTCACCAAGCGCGAGGTCGATCTCTTGTTTGCCCAGATTACCGACCTCCGTGACCGTGCGCTCTTCGGCACGATGTACTACTTCGGCTTGCGCGCCTCTGAAGTGGGGCTGCTGCTGCGCGAATATGTCAATTTCCGCACGCGCAGGATCTATATCCCGCGGCTCAAAGGGGGTATTGCGGGCGAAAAGGTGATGACCGCCGACTGCCGCCAACTGCTGCAAAACTACTTGCAGAGCCGACGCGATACGCTGCCCTATCTCTTCCCCTCGCGCAACTCGCGACCCATCAGTCGAAAGCGCATCGATGCCCTCTTTCGCCGGTATGCGACGCAGGCTGGACTCCCGCCGCACAAGCGCCATTCCCACTGCTTACGCCACTCGATTGCGACCCATCTCCTCGATGCCGGCCAGTCCCTCGAATACGTGCAGGACCACCTCGGGCACAAGTCGATTCAATCCACCGGGGTCTATGCGCGCATCTCTGACGCCAAACGGGAGCGTGTGGCCTATCAGCTCGAACTCTCCCAGGAAGTGGCCAAGATCAGACCCCTGCGCCGGCGGTAAGGAATCCTCCTGCCTGGGAGCGAGCAGGGCACGCAGCAGAGACCCCCTCCTGTTGCCGCTGGGCAGCTCTCCGTTTGGCCCTCTGGTGCTCGTAGCAAAATGAAATCACATCTGTATTGTTTTGTTATGACTTGTGGCTCCGCCTGTGCTTATCTGTCGCGTGGTGGAGCAGAAGATGCAACCGCGCAAGCGAGCGGATTGGACCGTTTGGGTATACAAGTATTGGGTTCGCCTGCAGCATTCCACGTGGGAGCAGTTGCCGGATAGGGTTCGGCACGAAGCCGAGGCGATGCGGGCACTCTGGAATCAGTTGGTGGAGGCTTTCGTACGCTACCAGGCTGCGTATCGCCGTTTCACGTCACCAGTGACTGGGTTTGGTGCCACCCCAGCCTTCTCTCACCGGCCCACGCAGCAGGTTCGTGTCCCTGCGGCGAGAGCGCAGCGTATAGGAGCAGCGGGTCTTGGCTCGTCCTTTGCTCAGTTGCGTCGGCGTTTTCTGAGCGAGGCGCATTGCTTGGTTGCCGATTGTCCAGCCACCTGGGCGAACAAAGAGTTTATTTTCCGTCAGTTTCTGACCGCTGTGTCCCGCTTTGTGAAAAAACAAAGCGGACCGCCGGCACCACGAAGAGGAGTACCAGGAGAGGTGCATTTCCGTCATCGCTTCACCGACGGCGGGATCCCGGTTGCACGCATCTTCGGTCGAGGCCAACGGGTCCATCTCGACCCGGTTTCGCCCACCGCGTATGAGGCAACCCTCTCGCAACGACAGCGCAAACGCTTAGCCCGGACGAGTGGGGTCTTTCAGGTTGGTGATATCGCTCTCTCATTCCAGACGATCCTCCACCGGCCGCTGCCGCGCGACGCGTACCTGAAAGCGGCCTCTCTGATCGGCAGGCAGGTGGTCCCGGCGGGGTATCAGAAACACTGCCACGGCAGTTCACCAACGCCTGCCCGGTGGGTGTGGTCATTGCATCTGACCTTGGAGGTCCCTCCCCAACAGGTTGCGGTGCAGAGAGAAGGAAAGCCGGTTGCGGTCCTGCGGTTAGCCTGTGAGCAGCATGGCGGCTATCTACAGATCGGCACCCTGCTGGACGCAACGGAACGGAGAGAACGGCTTTTTTTCCCCCAGAAAATCCTCCGGGCCTGGCAGCACAGGCGTGATCTGCAACGCCAAGGTGACCAGGCAGTGGCAGAGACCAAAGAACGGCTACGCGAGCTCGCGCATACCGAGGCACTGCCCCCTGCGGCTCGGCGCGCCATTGCGCACGTGGGAGCGATGCGGAGTGTCGGACTGTGGCGTCTTCTCCACGTGTTGGAAGACGCAGGTGCAACTGGAGCTGTGGTCGAGACGTTACGGCACTGGGCAGATCGGTACACCCGGCTCCACAGGGAAGCGAGGGGGCTCGAGCGACGATACCTGGGGCATCGCGATTGGTTTTACCATACCCTCGCCTGTCAACTCTGTTCGCGCTATCGGCGGATCGTCGTGATCGGGCCGCCGCAACAGATCGGGCACAGGGAAGAGCCCGCGACGTACCGCCATTTAGCAGCGCTCTCGCATTTTATCCTCTTTCTGCACCGCGCTGCTGCGAAGACGGGCACCGAAGTGGTTGTGACGAGCGGGGTACTGCCGTGAGGCCAAGGGGCAATGATGCAGCCTGCAGGACCTGGGTTATGGTGTAGTGCGAAAAAGCTGACCTGGTAGGATCGGTTTTTGTCTCCGACGGCACCCCTTTTGCGCCGAACGCAAAGGGACCGGCGTCCGAGCGTGGCTGGGCGCTTCCTGATAGGTATAGGGCGCGGTAGGTTCTTCGCGGCTCTCTTCGGCGGAGATCCCACATCGGCAGTCACGCCTTTGCGCAAAGGGAGCCGCTCCCTCTGCCGCAATCTCATCTGGCACGCTCACCTTATGCCGTTTCCTGCCTACACACTCATGCGCTGAGAGAGAGCAAGCTGTTGTCCAGGCGTCAGTCGTTCATAGAGCACATTCTGGTACAGAGCGTGAATGAAGGCGTAGACGCCTGTCACTGTTCCGTCAGACGCGGTGTTCACCCCGCAGGCGCGCAAGAATTGTCTCCGCCGTGCCAACACCGCGCAGATCCGCTCGACCTGCACCGGCTCTTTGCCTAAGGCGGCGGCGACTGCGGCAGCCGAGAACTTGATTCCTCCCACGCTGGCTGCCTCCAGGACCTGCTGTTCCTTGCGGGAGAGTTGCTCAAACTGTTTCTCGATGAGCTGTCGCAGGCTTTCAGGGATACCGAGTGGCGCTTCTCCTCCATCTGTCCGTAGCGTCCACTGTCCATCCGTTTGCTGGAGGATTCCTCGTGCCAGCAGAAAGTCGATGAGGTTGAGCAGGAATAGGGGATTCCCTTCGCTGCGGTGGTAGAGGAGCCGTGCCGCCGCTTGCAGTGACGGTGGCGTCATGGCGAACCGCGCCGCGAGGTACATCTCGACCTCTTCTGCGGAGAGCAGCCGCAGGGGTAATTCCCGACACTGCCCGTGAGCCTGCAGCTCTTGCACGACTGCGCGCAGCGGATGTGGGCTCCCGAGGATCTCCATCGGCCGGTAAGAAGCGAGCAGGAGCAAACGCATCGGCTCCCGTCGCCGTGCGAGAAAGGCGATCAACTCCACAGTGGAGGCGTCGCTCCAGTGGAGATCTTCCAGGACCAGCACCAGCGGTCTGTCCGCCGCGAGCGCTTCTACCGCCTCTGCCATTTCTCGCACCATCCGCTCATGCGTGGCCCCTTGGGTTTTACTCCGCAGTCGGTCTAGCTCGGCGGCCTCGAGGAGGGTTGGCATGTGGAGTAACCACGTTGGTGCGTACTGGCTCAAGTACCTGACGACCTTGTGTCCTTCTGGTCCGCGACAGAGCTGTCCGAGGGCGTCGAAGATGGGCAAATAGGCTTCTCCAGGAAAAGAGTGTTCGATGCACAGGCCGCGCCCGATCCATACGCGCGTGGGAACAGCGGTGAGGGAATTGAGAAACGCATCGAGCAAAGCCGTCTTGCCAATCCCTGGCTCGCCGGTCACGAAAACAATCTGCCGCCTGCCCTGTGCGGCCTGTGTCAGCCACTCTGTGAGACACCTGAGCTCGGCTTCTCGGCCAACGAGAGAGACAGACTGTGCTGCAACACGATCTTGAGAAGGAAAAAACTTTCCCTGGGACTGCCGACCGTGTGCCTTGTGCTTCTTCGGCGTAGAGAGGAGTGGGAGGTGATCAGTGAACTCAGCTTGTTGAACCGGGGCGATAAACCGATAGCCCCGCCGGGGGACCGCTTGGATAAAGCGAGGCGCGTTTGCCTTGTCGCCGAGTGCCTGGCGCAGCTCGCGAATGCACACAATCGGCACGGCGCCGCTGACATACGTGTGGGACCAGATCGCGTCCAGGAGTTCATCTTTGGACACTAGCTTGCCGGCATGTTCGACGAAGTATCGCAGCACGGCAAAGGTTTTTGGCCGGAGGGGAATTGGCCGCGCCCCTCGCCGCAAACTTCCACTCACAGTATCGAGACGGAAGGGATGGAAGATAAACACTTGTCCCTGTTGCATTTTCCCTCCTCGTCAGGTTGCGGCAAAATTATATCGTTCTGTTATGACTTTCCGCTCCGACCTTGCCTATACTGTTGTGCCGTTGCGCGTTGGTAAGGGTACAAGTGCGACGCTTTATACCACAAGTGGTGTCGCCGAAGGAAGCTTTGGACTCGAGAAAGGAGGTGGAGAGCGACAAGGAACAGAGGATCTCTGTGAGGAGAGCGGTCACCGAGGGGAACAGCGAGGTATACGTTGGAGTGGCAAAGGAGGGACTATGCATCCGAGGGCACCACACAGCAAGTCTAGAATCTGCGCTTGTCTCTTTCTCATAACGGGCGTTCTTCTCTGGGGGATGCCAACTTGGGCGGCGACACGTTTTGGCCCCGACATCGAAGTGCAGGCGTGGTACCGGATGCGCCATACCTTTCAGACCGATGGGAAGGACCGCTTCGACTGGGTGCAGTGGCGCAACGAAGCCTATGTGTGGTTTATCTACAACAACATGGTCAAGAACGGACGCCTGCGACTCTTGGATCTGGGGTGGCAGATTCCATTCGTAGAAAACCTCGCCATCAGCGCCCGTTA
>JANWXO010000096.1 GCA_025057295.1 Candidatus Binatia bacterium
TGGGCTTCGTACGTCGCTTCGTTGGGATAAATGTAGTCCTCCATGAAAGTCTGGAGTTTCTTCTGGAGTTCCTTGACCTTGGGAGAGAAATCGAAGTCCATGGGATTGCTCCTCTGCACAAGCAAGTCTTTTGCTGATAGCGTAAATGGTCAGGTGTGAGCAATAGCGGCGGATACGCGCACCGGGGCCGGAACGGTGCGCCGCTGCTCGGCATGGCCCGATGAGGTGCTTGCCTCCTCCCGCTTTGTCAGTCTGGACGCGGGGTTTTGCGAAACGAGTCGGTCAGCAGCACGATACACCCAGGAGAGAGTTCGATTTCGGTCTCGGCTTGCTTCTGATCCCGTTTGAGGGCAAAACGGGTGGCAAACAACGGCGAGCGGTCTGCAAACGGATGGATGATCTGGGTCGTCTGCACCCACGAGGCCTGCTGGAGTTCATGTTGCACGTGCTCGGATGAGGAGGTGGCTCGGGAGTGATACACGAGCAGGTGCTGGAGGTACTCAAAGCTCTCCTGGCCAATGATCTCGCGAAACTCGATAGCGAACCCGCGCTCCGTGACGCGGACAACCTTCCCCTCCAGCTGGATAGTCAGCATTAGCGGCGTGAGTGACGCCGCCGCTTCCCTGCCGCTCAGTTGCAGTACGATACGGCAGACCGTTCCGACTGGAAGAAGCGTGTCACAGACCAGGGAGAGCCCCTTCATGCTCAAATCTTCTGTCCGACCCGAGAGGATGGGGGTATCGCCGGCGAGAATATCGGCCTCGAGCGAGAGTGGGACCCGTGTAAACTCGCGCCGATTCGCACCCAACCTAGAGGTGGGAGAGGTGTCTCGCAACAGCTGGGAGAGTTCCCTGAATGGCAGCAGGTTTTTCCACTTCATGCCACCGGTATCGGCCTCTTTCGGCAGATCTTAAGGACGGCTGGGCTGCCCCTTTCTCCTCTTGTTTTCTTTCCTTATACCGGCATACTGCGCTCTGAGAGCTCGACGCAGCGTACAGGCTATGGATCTCTGCGAGCTTTACCTCCGCGTCCGGCGTGAAGATATCGCCCTGCTCAAGTTTGTCCTCGAATCTTATGAAGGCATCGCTATCGTGCGGACCATCGATAGGAAAAAGGCGACGGTCGTCGTACTGGCGATGCCCGATTTTCTGCACCACGTGCGCGCAGTCCTTGCTTCGCTACGGGAACATATGGACTGGTACGAGATTCCCGCCCCGGCCGTACAGGATGACTGGTTGATGCAGCAGATGAAGCAGCACGAGTAAGCTGGCGGGAACAGCGACAGAGGCATTACTGTGCTGCTTTCTCTTTCCCGAAGACGAACGCGACGCCGATACTGACCCCGTAGAGCAGGATCAGCGGTCCAGCCAGCAGCAGTTGCGAGGCGACATCCGGTCCGGGGGTCAGGATCGCTGCGAGGATAAAAATGGCCAGGATCGCGTAGCGGAAGAGACTGAGCAGTGTCTTGTACGTCACGATGCCCACGCGGGAAAAGAAAAAGGCCAAAATCGGCAGCTCGAAGGTTACCCCGAAGGCGAGCAGCATGCGTGCGGTGAAGGTTAAGTACTCGCTGATGCGCAGCGTCGGTTGGACGCCGATCGTCTCATATTCTTCGATAAAGAACGTATAGGCGACCGGCAACACCACAGCGTAACAGAACCCTGCTCCCAGCAAGAAAAAGAGCGATCCGAAGATCATAAAGGGCCACACGTATCGCTTTTCGTGGGCGTAGAGGCCTGGCGCAACGAACTGCCAGACCTGGTAGAGCACGACCGGTGTGGCGAGAAAGAGGGCAGCGATAAAGGAGACCTTCAGTTTGGTGAAGAATGCCTCGGTCACCCCGGTGCCGATGAGGTGGAGGGGGTTATGGGTAGCCCGAGGAAGGGGAGCGATCAAAAAGTCAAACAGTACCTCAGCGAAAAGATAGGCGGGGAAAAAGGCCACGCCTATTGCGACCAACGACTTGATCAGTCGCCAGCGCAGCTCTTCGAGATGGCCGGTGAGCGGCATGGTACGGTCGTCACTGGCCATTTATCCAGCATCTCCTGTCGGAGGCTCCTTTTTCGCTGAACTAGAAGGGAGAGAGGGCTGGGACACGCGGGTGTCCTGCTGGGGGGTGGTAGTTGAGCGCTCTGCTTGGCGGATTTCTTCTTCGAGCATGATCTGTGCATTGCTCAGTTCTTCGGAGAGGTCACTCGTCGCCCGACGAAACTCGGCAAGGGCGCGCCCGAGACCTTTTGCGACTTCAGGCAGGCGTTTCGGCCCTAGCACAATGAGGGCCACGATCATGATGACGAGTAGTTCTGGGACTCCGATACCAAACATCTCTCTGCTACGGTAGTATAATCACCACATCGGTGCAAGCTGCTATGGCAGAGAACGGTTGCTGCTCTGCAGAGAGGGCCTGAGGAGGTGATATGCTACGCACGGGCATTGTCCTTGACTCCTGTTATCAAGACCACTACACCGGGCGCAATCACCCAGAACGACCCGCTCGCATTGCGACTCTGCTGACCCGTTTCGAGACGTACCAGCGCCCGGCCCTGAAACGCTTTGCCCCGCGTCCGGCCCAGCCGGAGGAGATCGGCTTAGTCCATGACACTGCCCACCTCGACCGCGTCGCGGCGACAGCCGGCAAGAGCTATTTCGCCTTCGATGCTGATACGCCTGTGTCCGCCCGATCCTATGAGACGGCCCTCTTGGCCGTGGGTGGGCTGCTCGTTCTGCTCGAGGCGATCATGACTGGTGACATCGAGAATGGATTTGCCCTCGTCCGCCCACCGGGTCATCATGCCGAACGGAACCGTGCGATGGGGTTTTGTTTGTTCAATACTGCCGCCATCGGCGCACAGTACCTGCGCAAGCGTTTTGGCCTGCAGCGCGTGTTGATCATGGACTGGGATGTCCACCACGGCAACGGTACGCAGCACAGCTTTTATGACGATCCGGGAGTCCTGTACGTTTCTACCCACCAATATCCCTACTATCCTGGGACCGGCGCGGCGGAAGAGGTGGGCCGCGGTGCGGGGGAAGGCTACACGGTCAATCTGCCCCTTCCTGCAGGGTGGGGGGACAGAGAATACCAGGAGCTCTTTCAATGGGTGATCGACCCGATTTGCCGCCAGTTTGACCCCCAATTCGTCATTATTTCTGCAGGCTTCGATGCTCACGTGCGTGATCCTCTGGGAGGCATGGAAGTGACGGAAGAGGGGTTTGGTCATATGGCGCGCGTGCTCCTGCGCATCGCACGTGACCATGCCCACGGGAGATGTGCAGCCGTCCTCGAGGGCGGGTATGATCTCGAAGGCCTCCAACAGTCGGTCATCCGGGTCCTGGACGAAATGGGCGGTGAGATGCTTACTACCCCTCTCCCTGCTTTGACGCCGCGTGGTCTCTTACCGCGGGTGCGAGCGGTCCAGCGGCACTACTGGGAACTGCCTGCGGATTAAAACCCTTCTGCCGTGTAGTGGGCTGCTTCAGCAACGGTCCCCCGAGTGTCGCTCGCCGTGCTGCTTCCGTTCGGCGGCGACACAGGCAGCGCAGCCACGGTTGTGGTCTCCTGCGGTTCGGTGCCGCGGCGGAAACACTCGAGTATCGCCGGTCCTCCCGGAGCAGGCCGCAGTCCGGTCTTGGGGTCGATGTACGAGAAGGTGATGCCTGCGGGCAACGGAAAGGTGGTAATTGGCCGCCCTGCCAGAGCACGCTTCATAAAGTCGAGCCAAATCGGTGCCGCAACGCGCCCCCCGGTTTCCTTCTCCCCGAGCGAACGTTTTTCGTCATAGCCGACCCAGACGCCGGTCAACATCTCTGGGGTATAACCGAGAAACCAGGCGTCCTGAAATTCGTTGGTAGTGCCGGTTTTCCCAGCCGCCGGGCGTCCGATTTCCTGCACGCTCTTGCCGGTCCCCCGTTCGATGACGCTCTGCAACATACTGGTCATCAGATAGGCGGTTTCCGGCGCAATCACCGGTTTTGGATCGAAAGAAAACTCGTTGAGCACCGCACCGTCACTATCTGTTATTTTGGTGATGAAAAGCGGTTCGAACAACATCCCGCCGGTGGCGAACACGCCGTAGGCGCGAGCGAGCTCCAGCAGCGTGACCTCGGAGGTGCCGAGCGCCAAGGACAGGTTCCGTGCCAGGTGACTCCGGATACCGAGCTGCGGGATATAGGTCGTCAGGTAGTTCAGGCCGAGACGCGAGGCGATTTTGACCGTGACCACGTTGCGAGAGAAGGTGAGTGCTTCCCGCAGACGGGTTGGTCCGTAGTAACGCCGCTCGAAGTTTTGCGGGGACCACACGCGGCGGTGATCCCAGTATGACACCGGCCCGTCGATGACCACCGTTGCCGGTGTATATCCACGGTCCAGGGCGGCTGCGTAAATGAGGGGTTTGAATGCCGATCCTGGTTGACGCTTGGCCTGAACGGCGCGGTTGAACTGACTCTGACGAAAATCGTACCCGCCGACCATCGCCTTCACCTGTCCTGTGGTCAGATCGATGGCGAGGAGTGCACCCTCTGGACGGGCAAGTCCGCACGACTGGCGCTGGCAGAGTGCATCGATGCCAGCGCGAAGCGCCTGCTCTGCCGCTCGCTGCAGCTCCAAATTGACCGTGGTATAGACGTGCAGGCCGAGCTGATAACTTGCCCGGCCACCGTAGCGCTTCTCGAGAAACTGCCGGACATATTCGACAAAGTAGGGCGCAAGGGAGAAATAGGAAGAGGGGGGGGGAGGTGTGAGCGCGACGAGATCTTGCCAGGCCGCCATGGCTTGCGCGTAGGAGATATAGCGCTCCTCCATCATGCGCTCGAGCACATAGCGCTGACGCTGTTTCGCCTGTTCCCAATTCTTCAGCGGCGAGTAGCGACTTGGAGCCGGTGGGAGTCCAGCGAGCAGGGAAGCCTCCGCGAGAGAGAGCTCTTCTACGCGTTTGCCAAAATACTCTCGGGCGGCTGCCTCTACCCCATACGCGCCGCTCCCGAGATAAATCTGATTGAGATAGAGCGACAAAATTTCCTGTTTGCTCAGACGGCGCTCGAGGCGGAGTGCGAGGATGCTTTCTTGGATCTTCCGACGATAGCTCTTCTCTGGAGTGAGCAGCATGTATTTGACCACCTGTTGCGTGATCGTGCTCCCCCCCTGCACGGCATGTCCCGCCTTCCAGTTATGCAACAAAGCGCGCAACATCGCGAGCGGGTCGATTCCCGGATGGCGGTAAAAGTTCGCGTCTTCCGCTGCGATAAACGCTTGTTGTACCACCAGGGGAATGCGGTCGAGAGGCACGGGATATCGTTTTTCTAGGTACAACTCACCGATCACGGTGCCGTCGTCGGCATAGACCCGCGTCGCGGCTGGTGTGACATAGTGCGATAAGCGCTCGACCGACGGCAACTCGAGCGTTAAGTCTTGATAGACAATCCATCCCATGCCGATGGCACTCAGCGCGAGCAATACTCCGCCAATAGAGAAAAACAAGCGAAAGGGGTGTCCCTCGCGCCGACGGTAGCGGTGCGTCAGGGGATAGCGAGAGCGGGTTTTACTTGGCATGGGAGGAATGACGCCGGTGTAGGGTTGAGGGTTTTTGTATATCTTATCAGTTTCCCGACCGTCTCGCCAAGAAGTGCCGCGGGGCCGGGACCGTCTTGTATTTTGTGGAGGGAAAAGCCAAGGAGCTACAAAAGTGACGCTGGACCTTTGTCTGTAGGCTTAGGTGGCTGCTTGCGGTGCAGGGTGGACAAGACAGCTGAATGTCACTGACCGTTTCAACCGTGCGCTCTTCTTTCCTGTTCCGGCGCCCCAAACGGGGAGCGGTCAGCCCAGTGCTGCGCGTTCGGCCATGATCTCCGCAGCCGAGGCAACCACCCGCTCGGCCTTCAAGTATGCGATATATTCATCTGTATAACCGAGTAAGCGGCGGAGGACACTGTCGGTGTGCTCCCCTAACAGCGGACCTGGTGCGGCGACATATCCTGGTGTAGCGGAGAGCTTAATGGGGGTGCCATCGAGCACCACTTCCTCCCCTTCAGGCGTGCGAAGGTGTGCCCAGTATCCCCGCGCGCGTAACTGGGGGTCGCGATCCATATCCTCAGCGTTTGCTACCACTCCAGCAGGTACCCCGGCCTGCTGCAGGACCGTCATGACCTCTTCGGCAGGACGCTGCCGGGTCCACTCCTCCACATGACGATCCAACTCCTCGTGATGGGCAAGGCGCTGCGCGAGTGTGGCGAAGCGCTCGTCCTCCGTCCATGCTGGATGGCCGAGAACCTGACAGAAGCGCTGCCACTCTTCTTCGGTAAAAACGGTGATGGCGCACCACCGATCCGACCCAGCGCAGCGGTAAACCCCGTGCGGCGCGGCAGGTGCTTCCTGCGAGCGGTTCCCGTAGGGAGCGAGGGTAGCGCCATTCACAAGGATGTCGAGCAACCCTGGACCGACAAGACTCGCAATTGTCTCGAACTGAGAGAGGTCGACAAACTGTCCGCGACCGGTTCGCCGCCGATACCACAGAGCCATCAGCACCGCTAGTGCTCCGCTGTACCCACCGGCCATATCCGCATACGAGTAGCCCCATCCGGCCGGCTCCTTGCCCGGGTGGCGCATCAGCAGCGTGTAGCCCGACAGCGCCTGGAGGGTCGGTCCGTAGCTGACATAGTCTTTCTGGGGTCCAGTGTGGCCAAAACCGGACATGCTGACAGCGATGATGTCGGGCTTGATCTGTTTGAGACTGTCATAGTCCATGCCCCAGTTGTGCATGACCCGCGCGCTGAAGTTGTCGATCACCACGTCCGAAACCGCAACCAGTTGACGAGCAATCTCGCGTCCGCGAGGATCGGCCATGTTGATGACCGTACTCTCCTTGCCACGAAACAGGTTGCCAGTGAAGCCGCCGCGCCGACTGCCGAGGTCCAGCGAGTCCCGCCGTTCAATTTTAATCACTTCCGCACCATGGTCCGCTAGGATGCGGGTGGCGACCGGCCCGGCGACAACCCACGTAAAATCGAGGATACGCACCCCTGTCAGAGCACGGCGGGATTCGTGCCCCATCCTAGATCTTCTCCCCTGTCAACTGTTCCGCGATCTCCCGGTAGCGGGCTGCCGCTTGGGCAATAATCTCCGCCGGCAGATGTGGCGCCGGGGGCCGCCGATCCCACTTCAGGGAAAGCAAGTAGTTGCGGATGATTTGCTTGTCATAGCTGTCCTGCGGCACCCCAGGCTGGTAAGCGTCGGCACGCCAGAAGCGCGAGGAGTCGGGCGTAAACGCCTCGTCGATCAGCAGGAGCTGGCCGTCGCGCAGTCCGAACTCGAGTTTCGTATCGGCCAACAAAAATCCTCTGCTCTGCGCCAGCGCGTGCGCCGCACGGTAGAGGGAGAGGCTGGCATCGCGCACTTGCGCCGCCAGGTCACGTCCGATCAGCCGCTCGACCTCGGTAAAAGGGATATTTTCGTCGTGTTCTCCCTGTGGGGCTTTGGTCGAAGGGGTAAAGAGCGGTTCAGGGAGCTGTTCGCTTTCACGCAGCCCCGGAGGCAGAGCAATACCGCAGATCGTCCGGCTTGCCCGGTATTCTTGCCAGCCTGAGCCGGCAAGGTAGCCTCGCACGATACACTCGACCGGCAGCGGCTCCGCTTTTTTGACCAACATCGCCCGTCCGGCGAGCAACTCACGGTAGGGCTGGCAGGCTGGGGGGAAGGTGCTGACATCTGTGGACACGAGATGGTGCGGGACGAGATGGGCGAGGGAGCGAAACCAGAAGCACGAGAGCTGCGTGAGTACCCGCCCTTTTCCTGGGATACCATCGGGTAACACCACGTCGAAGGCCGATACACGGTCCGTGGCAACGATCAACAGGTGGTCGCCTGCCTCGTAAATGTCTCGCACCTTCCCTCGTCGTGGCGGGGGCAGTCCTTCGATCGAGGTCGATAGTACAACCGCATCGGTCATGTGACGAGATCCTTTCCTTATCTTAGGTTCCTAGGCACGGAGGGACACTTTTATACCCCCTCCCACTAGCGAGGGCAAGCGAGGGGGCTTAATCGAAGATGTCGAAAATTTCCGTCCAGCGTTTTTTTCGCGGCCAGCCACTTTTCCCCGATCGCCACTCGTAGCGATCGTCGTCGTCATAGCGGCGCCGTTCCCAGCGCATCTGTTCCTCTTCCCACTCCCGCTCAACCTCGCGTGCGCGCTGGATGATTTTCTCTAGCTCGCCGCGATCCAGCCATACGCCCCTGCACTCGGGACACAGATCGATTAACACCCCTGTCTTCGTTACTTCCTGTAACAGTGTTTGGCAACGTGGACATTGCATCGCTGCACTCTCCTAGTGGGATTGGTACTGTTGTACTATACGGACCTCTGCGGTGGAAGGAAAATAGATATTTTGACAGCAATCCATAGAAAAAAGCGGGGGAAGCGGCTGACAACGGCCAGACAGCTTGCTAGTGTAGCGATCGACATCTCCCTCACGGAGAGAGAGCCGAGAGGAGGGAGACCAGCACCAGCGTGAGCGTTGAGCACGATGGATTTCTTCACGTTTGTCAAGGATCGGATGTCTGAGAACCCCATGTTGTTGTTCCGTGCGGCACGGTGGCTACTCCTCGCCACTGTGTTGTTCTTCCTGTGGCTTGCGGGATGGTTCGCCTTCGCAGGGCCGGGCGAGCAGCGCCTGGCGCTCATCCGGGAGGATCTGGATGCCGACGAGCGAGAAACCATCCAGCTGTTCCAGCGTGCTTCTCCCTCGGTCGTTTTCATCACCACGATGGCAGTCCGGCGTGATCTCTTCAGCTTCAACCTGCTCGAACTGCCGCAGGGAACGGGTTCTGGTTTTATTTGGAGCGACCAGGGGTATATCGTCACCAACTTCCACGTTTTGCAGGGGGCCAACACTGCCCGTGTGACGCTGGCCGATCAGTCGAGCTGGGAAGCAGAGCTGGTCGGTGTTGAGCCGGATAAAGACCTGGCGGTGTTGAAGATCGACGCTCCTAGAGCGCGTCTGCGGCCGTTACCCATTGGCAGCTCGCACGATCTGGCGGTGGGGCAAAAAGTGTTCGCGATCGGGAACCCGTTTGGCTTTGACCAGACGCTGACCACGGGGGTCATTAGCGGGCTCGGGCGAGAGATCCGTTCTGTGACCGGACGGACAATCCAAGGGGTGATCCAGACAGATGCCGCGATCAATCCGGGCAACTCTGGAGGCCCTCTGCTCGATAGTCGAGGCCGGCTCATCGGCGTGAACACCGCTATCTATAGCCCGTCTGGTGCCTACGCGGGGATTGGCTTTGCCGTGCCGGTCGACACGGTGAAGCGGGTCGTCCCGCAGATTATCCGCTATGGCAGGGTCATCCGGCCTGGACTGGGGATCCGTGTCGCCGCCGATCAACTCACTGCTCGTCTTGGGCTCAGAGGGGTGCTCGTGCTGGACGTTCCGCCTGGAAGCGCCGCCGCACGTGCGGGCATACGGCCTACGCGATACGACGAGCGCGGTATTATCCAACTAGGCGATGTGATCATTGGCGTCAATGATCAGCCCGTGCAGACTTCGGATGAGCTTTTTAACCTGCTCGAGGCCCATCAGGTGGGGGAGACGGTGACGATCACGGTCCAGCGCGACGGTCAAACCCGCAGGTTGCCAGTCACGCTGCAAGCCCTCCAGTGACGCAGCCCTTTCCCTACTTCTCCGAGAACTATGACGTCTCCACGCTACCCTGCCGTGTATCAAATCAACACGCGGGTATGGCTCACCCACCTCTCCCGCGCAAGGGGATATCCGGTGACCTTAGGTGACATCCCCGAGAGTGAACTGGACGCCTTTGCACGGTACGGCTTCGAGTGGATCTGGCTGATGGGAGTGTGGCAGACTGGTCCTGTGGGGCGAGAGATCTCGCGCACCCACGCAGAATGGCGACGGGAATTTGTGCAAACCCTGCCCGACCTGACAGACGCCGATATTTGCGGTTCGTGTTTTGCGGTCACTGGATACACGGTGGATCAACGCCTCGGCGGTAACGCCGCGCTGCAACTGCTGCGGCAGCGCCTGCACCCGCGTGGCCTGCGTCTGTTGCTCGATTTCATTCCCAACCACACCGCTATCGACCATCCCTGGGTGTATACCCGACCGGACTTTTACGTCCACGGCACGGAAGCCGATCTCGCTCGTGCTCCGCAGGATTACATCCGTGTGACCACAGCCCGTGGGTCGCTCATTTTGGCGCACGGCCGCGATCCCTACTTCCCGAGCTGGCCTGACACGCTCCAGTTGAACTACGGCAACGCGGCGCTCCAGCAAGCGATGACAGCGGAACTGCTGCAGATAGCCTCCCTGTGCGACGGGGTGCGCTGCGATATGGCGATGCTGGTGCTGCCTCAGGTCTTCCAGCGGACCTGGGGGATCGCTACAGAACCGTTTTGGCCGCGTGCCATACAACGCGTACGCCGACAGGCCCCCCACTTCCTCTTTGTGGCGGAAGTCTACTGGGATCTAGAGTGGGAACTCCAGCAGCAGGGGTTCGACTATACGTATGACAAAACGTTATACGACCGACTGCGCAGCCAGCAGGCGCGTGCGGTTCGCGACCACCTGACGGCCGATCTCGACTTTCAGAATAAACTCTTACGCTTCCTCGAAAACCACGACGAACCCCGTGCCGCTGCAGTGTTTCCGCCGGACGTCCACCGGGCAGCAGCGATCATCACCTTCTTGGTTCCTGGGCTGCGCTTCTTTCACCACGGACAGCTGGAGGGGTGGAAAACGCGCATCTCTCCCCACCTCTGTCGCGGACCAGTCGAGGCGACAGATCCCTCGATAGCAGACTTTTACACACGTTTGCTGTCCTGCCTATCTCGCGTGCGAGAAGGAGACTGGCAGCTCCTGCCGTGCAGACCGGCGTGGGACGGCAACTGGACTTGGGACTGTTTCCTCGCCGCCGCTTGGCAGGGGCCGCAGCACCATCGGCTGCTGGTGGCGGTCAATTACGCGTCACACCGCAGTCAGTGCTATGTGCAGCTGCCGTTTCAGGATATGGGTGGAGCGTGGTGGCAGCTGCAGGATATGATGGGCACTGCCAGCTACGACCGGGAAGGAGACGATTTGCTGGCGCGCGGCTTGTACCTGGATCTGCCTGCGTGGGGGTACCATGTCTTCGATCTACGCAGGAGTGGGTGACTACGTGGGAGGCCGGTCGTGTGTGTGGCACCTCGGTGTTGAGCCTTGTGTCTGGGCGCTGCGAGGGTGGGAGCGGCGCAAGGAGCGGACAGAGCCCACGAGTAAGGTGATGGCGGTTAAAGGGAGGAAGAACGCCATCATGACCCAGCTGAACACAGGAAGCCTGTCGTGTGCAGCTGCATCGAGGATCAGGTAGGCGACGTAGGCGATGTAATAGGCAAAGAAGAGTGCGCCCTCCCAGCGGGCGATGAGATGCCCGCTAAAAAAAATGGGCAAACAGGCTACGGCAACGGCGATCATGACAGGAATGTCGAAGTGCACGGCTGCCGGTGGGACAGGAATCCCATCTGCAGCCAGCGTCGCCGAGAGGCCAAGCACCACCAAGATGTTGAAAATGTTGCTTCCCACGACATT
>JANWXO010000097.1 GCA_025057295.1 Candidatus Binatia bacterium
TGATCACGTCGAGCACCCCCTCTTGCCGCAGCAAAACTGCCACAGCCTGACGGTCGGGGGATCGGACGAGCTGGATCGTCGCCGGGGGCAATCCAGCTGTGATTACAGCCTCAGTAAGCACATCAACGATGGCAGTATTTGTACGCAATGCTTCGGATCCGCCCTTGAGAATGGTGGCATTGCCGGCTTTGAGACATAATCCAGCAGCGTCAGCCGTGACGTTGGGGCGAGACTCGTAGATCACTCCCACCACGCCCAGAGGAATCCGCACCTGCGCGATCTCCAGTCCATTGGGCCGGCGCCACATCGCGATGGTCTCCCCGACCGGGTCCGGGAGCTCGGCAATGATCTCTAACCCGCGTGCCATTGCTTCGATCCGCCCCTCCGTTAGTGTCAGGCGATCGAGCATGGCGGCTGAGAGGCCTGCCTGTCGTGCTGCTTCCACGTCGAGCTGATTGACGGCAAGCAAGGTGCCACTGGCCGCGCGCAGGCGCTGCGCAGCCAGTAACAGTGCCTGATTTTTTGCCGGTGTCGGTGTTTTTGCCAAGGCGCGGGCTGCCGCCCTCGCCGCTTGGCCCATTTGCACGATCATACGCTCGAGATCCATGATGCTCCTTCGTTCAGCAATGCCAAATCATCGCGGTGAATGACCTCGTCACTGACTTTGTAGCCCAGGATACTTTCGATTTGACTCGTTTGCGCCCCTTTGATGCGATCGAGGGCAGCTGAGTTGTAATTCACCAGCCCGCGGGCGAAGGCTTGGCCGTTCTCGTCTAGGCAGGTGACACATTCCCCTTCGTCAAAGACCCCGCGAACCTCTCGGATGCCCGGCGGGAGCAAGCTGCGCCCTTGTTCGCAGATCGCCACCCGTGCACCGGCATCGACCACGATCGCTCCAGCCGGCTTGAGCGTATAAGCAATCCAGTGTTTGCGGCTTGCGATGCGGTCGGTCACGGGCAGAAACAGCGTCCCTGCTTCACGCGCCGGATCAAAGACCGTCTGCAGGATATCCGTGCGCCGTCCATCGGCGATGATAGTGGGAATGCCGGACAGGGCAGCTTTCTGCGCTGCTTGGAGTTTCGTTACCATCCCCCCGCGCCCGAGGGGCCCTGCGCGGCCCGCCTCTACAGGAAAAACGTCGGTAAAACGCTCGACGCAGGGGATCAGCCGTGCTTCCAGAGAGAGGCGGGGGTCGCGATCGTAGAGCCCAGCGACGTCGCTCAGGATGACCAAGAGGTCCGCCTCGACAAGCACGGCCACCGAGGCGGAGAGATTATCGTTGTCACCGAACTGTATCTCCTCGACCGCGACCGTGTCGTTTTCGTTGACGATAGGGAGGACGCGAGACTCGAGGAGAGTGAACATGGTATGCTTGGCGTTCAGGTAGCGACGCCGATTGGCGAAATCATCGTGCGTGAGGAGAATCTGCGCAACCTGGATGCCGTGCAGGGCAAAACACTCCGCGTAAAGCGTCATGAGGGCGATTTGTCCCACGGCAGCGGCTGCTTGCTTGGCCGGGATCGTTCTCGGACGTTCTTTCATCCGCAGCTTCCCGACCCCGGAGGCGACTGCTCCTGAGGAGACGAGCACGATTTCTTTCCCGGCGTGATGGAGCCAAGCCAGCTCGCGGGCGAGAGACACAATCCGCTCTCTCGTAATGCCAGCCGGGCTCGACAATGAGCTACTCCCGATTTTGACGACAACGCGCCGGGTGCGCCCAAGAATGCTCTTTTTATGGACGAGCTGAGTCACGTGTCTCCTTACACTGATAGTTGCTCGCTTGCGAGCTCCTTCCTGGTGCTCTTCTGAGCCTCGACCTCCCGTCCGATACGGGCGATCAATTCCTTGACCCCTTCTCCGGTAACGGCAGAAATCGCGCTCAAAGACACTCCGTAGGTTGCGGAAAACGCCGCTTGTACCTCGGCCAGACGCGCACGGGTCACAGGAAGATCGAGTTTGGTCACCACAACGATCTGCGGACGGACGCTCAGGTCTTCGTCAAAACAGCGGAGTTCATGGTTGATCACCTCGTAATCGTGCAGGGGGTCGCTATCGGGAGAGGAGATATCCAGCAGATGAACCAGCACCGAGGTACGCGCGAGGTGACGCAGGAAGCGAGTTCCGAGCCCATGGCCTCGGTGCGCCCCCTCGATGAGCCCAGGAACGTCGGCCATGACGAATGACTTTTCTTCCCCGTAGCGCACGACACCCAGGTGTGGCGTCAAGGTGGTGAAGGGAAAATCGGCGATGCGAGGACGCGCGGCAGAAACGGCCGCAATCAGGGTCGATTTCCCCACATTCGGCAGTCCTACCAGGCCGACATCGGCCAGCAGGCGTAGCTCTAAGCGGATAGTCCGTTCTTCCCCTGGCAAACCTGGTTGGGCATACCGTGGGGCCTGGTTTGTTGACGAGACAAAAAAGGCGTTTCCTTTCCCCCCTTTTCCTCCTTTGGCGACGACGATTTTTGCACCAGGAGCCTGGAGATCGGCGAGGATCTCTCCGGTCTCGTCGTCGCGCACGATTGTCCCTGGCGGCACGCGCACGATAAGGTCATTCCCTTTTCGCCCGTGCTGGTGTTTTCCTCTCCCATGCTGGCCGCGCTCGGCGCGGAGGTGCCGCTGGTGCGCCAAATCGATCAACGTGTGCAGCTGGGGATCGACCTGAATAATCACGCTGCCCCCATCACCACCGTCACCGCCGCTGGGACCACCCCATGGGCGATACTTCTCGCGCAGGAAGGCGACACACCCTCTCCCCCCATCTCCAGCTTTGACATGGATGCAGACTTCATCAATGAAATGCATAGAAAAGAAAAAAGCCCCATCCGGGGCTTTTCTGTGACGGGCGTCAAAGCAGGGTCAGCCTTAAGCCTGTACCGCTTCAGGATTTGGGTGTGGATAGACACTCACCTTTTTCCGATCCCGTCCCATGCGTTCGTAGCGCACGATCCCGTCGATCTTAGCGAAGAGCGTATAATCACGCCCCATACCGACATTGAGCCCGGGGTGAATCCGGGTCCCTAGTTGACGCACGATGATACTCCCGGCTTTCGCCACTTGACCAGCAAAAAGCTTGATCCCGCGCCGTTGCCCTGGACTATCACGTCCGTTCCGGCTCGATCCTTGTCCTTTTTTGTGTGCCATTGCTCATTCTCCTGTATTGATGTGGGTAATTTGCACAGCGGTAAAGTGCTGTCGATGGCCGTGCTTGCGGCGGTAGTTTTTTCGCCGTTTTTTCTTGAACACGATGATTTTTTTCTCTTTTCCGTGCTGCACGATCCGCGCACTCACGGTCGCCCCAGGAACCAGCGGAGTCCCAACCCTCACCGTCCCATCGGCTGCGGTCAACAGCACTTCAGAGAAGGTGATTTCACTCCCGACCGCTCCTCCGAGCGATTCGACCCGGAGGATCTCTCCAGGCGTGACACGATACTGCTTGCCACCGGTCCGAATAACTGCGTATGACATCGCTTCATACCTACGCGAGCAAACTGTCCCTGTCAACTCCCAAAAAAACCAGCACTTACCCATTTCCGAGGAGAGCCGTACGTATACCCTCGGGTAGGGGAGCGGGGTGTCCTTGCGCCCCTGTCCAGACCGCCGTCACCTGACCACTGACACACTGGGTGTCTCCCCTGAAGATCTTAAAGGCAAAGGTCACAGAGGTCGTCCCTATACGCTCAGGGCTGACGTGAACGGCAATCTCATCGTCCACGTAAAGCGGGACGTGAAAGGTCGCTGAAACCGCAACGCGTGGGAATCCGCTCCCCTCCGTGCGGAGAGAAACGCCCGCTTTCCTGAATAACTCCCATTCGGCAATCTCGAAATAGCGGAATGCTGCGGTATAGTGAATCCGACCGGAGGCATCGGTATCGACCCAACGGACTCGTAACCTTTCCACGTGAGTAACCATGGCGATCATCAACTACTACACCGCCGGGCTGTACGGGAAGACCAAAGCGGTCACACTAGCGACGGACAGCAGCCCGCCGTTGGTTTGTGACGACGCGTAGGGATCGGCTGCGCGATGCCGAAGCGTTCCTCTGAGTCGAGGTCTTCGTGGCTCGCAAGGCAAGCCGCTGTGGGGCGGCCTCGCCGAGGGAAGGGTGAGCAAGGTGCACGGCGTGTTCACGCAACGGGTTGTTCCGCACGATACTGACAGGTCGATTGCCGACCTGTAAGGCGGCGAGTTGCTCGCGCAGGTACTGTCGTGCCTGCACCTGTAGTCGTTTTTGCTGCGGGTCTTCCACCGTGTCCTCAACAGTCGGCAACTTCGCCGTCAGAGGATTGATATAGTTGCCGTCTTTGTACAGCTCAAAATGCAAGTGTGGACCGGTGGCGAAACCGGTGGCACCTACATAGCCAATGACCTGACCACGCTCGACCCAGCTGCCGACTGTGACCGACTTGGCAATGCGCTGGAGGTGGGCATACGCCGAGGCATAAGGGCCTGGGTGATCGATGCGCACGAAATTGCCGTACCCTCCGAACCTCCCCGCATAGACTACCTTCCCGCAAGCGACCGAGCGGACAGGGGTCCCTGCAGGAGCGGCAAAATCGACCCCGAGATGGGGCCGGGAACGTTTCAGTATGGGATGAAATCGCCCGGTGGTAAAGACCGAAGAGATGCGGCTAAACTTCAGGGGGTAGCGGAGGAAGGATTGGCTTGCACGCTTTGCACCGGTCTCTCCTGTGGCTATCGATCCTGGGATCGAGTAGAGGGTATACGGTTTTCCTCGGTTGACAATTTCTGCTGCGAGTATTTTGCCATACCCAACCGTCGTGCCCTCCTGTTGGAACTCTTCGAAGATGACCTTAAACACATCGCCAGCACGGAGATCGGAAGAGAGGTCGATATCCCAATCCATATCTGCCAAGTCGTCCAGGAGACGAACCGGAACCCCAGCCCGTTTGGCTGCATGATAGAGGCTGTTGGTGATCGGACCGCCAATAGCACGCCAGACGAGCACCGTGGGCAGGATCTCTCGTCTGAAGACGATCGGACCATCCGCTCTTTTCTCCAGCACCAAGCGAGTTTTCTGATCGACCGCGTATGAAACGGTGGTTAACTCGCGTCTTTGTCGTGCAGTAGAGAAGAACAAGGTGATCGTCTGTCCGGCACGGAGGGTGTTGAAGCCTTTGGCAGTCCGAGCTGCAGCGATCCATCGCGCCGCCTCCTCAGCTGCCAGGCCTTCCTCACGGAGGATGGCCGCGAGTGTCTGCTTTTTTTGCACTCGACGAGTGCGTTGCTGGGGTTCCACGGGGAGGAGGGTCTTTTTGTGAGAAGGTTCGTGAGCAGGAGCGATAGAGGGGGAAGAAGGCAGTGCAGCTACAGGTGACTCAGGGAGATCTTGCGCGCGATGATCATCGTCCTCGTGCGTGGAGTCGTCCTCCGCCTCGTGCTGGACCTCGCTCAACCGTCGCTTGAGCTGCTCAGTGACCTTTTTCTTTTCCAACGTTGGGTCGACCGCTGAGCTGGCGGTGCGGACCACAAGACTCAGAAAAGAGAGAGCCAGAATGGGAGCGATGAGCAGAAGTTGAATATGGCCTGATTCCTGGGCGAGAATAGCATACAGCGTCCCTTTTAAATACCTCATCAGCCACTCCCCCAAGGACAGCGAAGCGCGCCCTACAGTGCCAGCAATAGAAAAGAATGTCAAGGGAAAGTGGAGTGAAGGGAGGCTGACGCTGGGCAAACTCGACCAGGAGACTCAGGAAGCGCGTCTTTATGCGAGGGCCCCTCAGGATGGATTGTGATCGTGGTGCCTGACCGGCAACGGAGGGCAGAGTCTTGCATCACGAGCGGCACCCTGGTGAGCTGGGCACGTGAAGAAGGTGAGCTGTTTCTCACCTGCACTGCCAGTCACCCTGGTGTCCGGGCAGGAGAGGGTGACAGAGACCGGACTCCTGTGCTTCCATCTGTCGTCAACGCCACGCAGCGCCCACCAGGTCCAGGTTCATGCCCTACACCACCAGGTGGGAGTTCCCACGCCCGTCCATCCACAATTTTGCGCCATTCGTTTACGCCCCACATGCTGGCAGTGGGCTCTGACATGCGCACGATGCAAGAGGTAGGCGGCATCGAGACGTCAGCTCCCCATGGTTGGCATTCACGTGCTGAACCGGGAGGCTGTGGTGTGGCGAGTCCCACAGATCGCATGGGAGGAGGCCTCCTGCGTATGAAACCCTTCACCCACCACAGGGCGACGCCCAGAAACTCTTCGTGCAAGACGACGAACGAGAGGTCATGTGGAGGTCGGGAAGGCAAGTGACGCTGGAGCGGTACTGCGCGGGGTAGTGAGCAATATCCAACGGACGACGCTCCACGCCGCCGCCGATGCTCGGCGTCAGGTCGCGTGTGGACAATAGACAACAACGGCTTGTATCTTGTTAATCCATTACCAACTGGAGAAAGGAATAGATTATGCTCTCGCGCCTATCCCTGCAGTGGCTGGGGTGCTCACAGGACGGGCATCGAGAGCCTACGGGGAAGTCAAACTTGGCAGTTGGTTGAAGGGTACCCCGGGGGGCGAGGGACAGAAGGCCGTCGGAGCTGCCTGTGCAAAGTTTGGCATCAAGTCGGGCGAAGACCTCAAGCAGCTACCTGCCGAGAAGCAGCGACAATTCGCCAAGACGCTCGGGAATACCAAGAAGAAAGCCGCTGGAGTGTCGGTGCGTGGCTCCAAGCAGCCTTTTGGCTCAAGACGCCTCGGTCTTCTCGCCATTCTTTCCGTACAAACGCTTTGACGCATGGTATTGTGGATAGTCCTGACGTCCTCATCCGATGAGACTGAGCCGTGGGGGCATCGGGGACCGCTGACGTTGTGTCGCGTGCTCGCCGATGTTAGTGTTTATTGGCGGTGAAACGGATATTCATCTTTTCCGTGCTTGTCGTGCTGACCGGTCTCGGGCTGGGCCTGTGGTATGGCTATACCTGGCTGACGACCCCAAGCCCAATCCCCAGTCATGGTGTCCTCATTGCTGTTCCAGAAGGGGCCACACTCTCGGCGACGGCACGAGCCTTGGCCGAGCAAGGGGTGATCACGAACGCGAGGTTGTTCTCGTGGTGGGCTCGCCTGACCGGTGATGATCGCAAGATCAAAAGTGGAGAATACGCCTTTACCGCGCCACTCTCGCCGCTTGCCGTTTTACGCCTCCTGGTGGAGGGGAAAGCAATCCGCGTCACCGTCACGGTGACAGAGGGCATGACCTTTAAACAGCTCGTGCGTGTCCTGGCGCAAAAGGGACTGGGTGCTGAGGAGCACTTTTTCTGCCTGGCGACTGATCCGGTGTTTTTAGCGACCTGGGGCCTCCCTCCGCAAGGGATAGAAGGGTATCTGTTCCCTGCGACTTATGCTTTTTCGCCCTTTGCGCCGCCTGAAGAGATCCTTGGGCAGATGGTGCGGCGGTTTTACCGAGCACTCAGCCCAGCGATGTATCGCCAGATGGACCTGCACGGTCTCTCCCTGCATGAAGCAGTGACCCTCGCCTCGTTGATCGAGAAAGAAACCCACCTTGGGGCTGAACGTCCTCTCGTAGCAGCGGTCTTCCACAACCGGCTTCGGCGGAAGATGCCCCTGCAGTGTGATCCAAGCGTGATCTACGGTCTTGAGGAATTCGATGGCAACTTGACCCGCCAGCATCTGCTCACCCCCACGCTGTACAACACATACCTCTTCCACGGGCTCCCTCCCGGACCGATCGCGAGTCCGAGTGTCGAATCGCTTCTCGCGGCGCTGAACCCGGCCCCGGCCGACTACTTGTATTTCGTCGCCAGGGGGGATGGCTCCCACGAGTTCTCTTCCGATCTCGCCGCCCACAATCGTGCGGTCGCCCGTTTCCAGCGCAAACGCTTCTGACCATGGCTTCTCCCTCGGCTCTTATCGAGCGCACCACTCGTCGTCTCGTGCAGCAGAAAAGGGTGAATATTGTCGGCTTCTTCCTCTCGCTGATGGTCTTGACCGCCGTGTGCTGTCACTTTCTGTTTTCGTTTCTGTTGCTTTCTCCTGTGTGGGTGCTGCTTCCTCTCGTGGCTCTGAGTGGCCTTCTGATTCATCGCCTCGTGCGAGCCCGGCACGCGCTCCGCAGAGAGGACGTCGCGGCCCTGCTGGACGAGAAGACTGCAGGCCAAGAGCGTTTTCTGACGTATGCGACTTTACCCCTCGCGCAGGAAGACACTCCCTTCTTTTCGCTCTTGCAGCGCCAAGTCGCGCGGAAGGCAGCGGTGTTCGATCCTGCCCGAGAGATCCCTTTCACGGTGGAGCGCCGAGTGCTGCTAGCGTTGCCTGCCGCTGTCCTGAGTGCGGTCTTGCTACTTTTGCTCCCTCCTGCACCAGTCGGTCCTTTCTTTTCCCCTCAGAGAGTCGAGGAAAACGCAGGAGTCCGACTGGAGCGTCTCGCACGCGAGTTGCTGGCACAAGAGGGAGTAGAGGCGCAGGCCGCCGGTGCACAGTTGCTAGCTCTGGCCGAAGAATTGAAGAATCCAGCCCTGTCGCCCCAGGACAAGCAGCGCCTGATCGAAGAAGTCCAACAGCGGCTGCAAGTCAAACTGCCGCTGCCACAGCTCCTTCCCTTTGACCTGCGGCTCTTTGCCAGCGACAGCGACAATACCCAGGGACCAGGCGCGTCGGGTGATCGACCGCACGCGGGGGATGCGCCTCTTGCCAAAGCCGATCGACCTCAAGAGCACCAGCCACAGTCTCCCTCAGCTGCGGCTGGCAAGGCACAGCACCCTGGCCCGCCTCAGGAGGGGAATACCCAGCCATCCTTCCAGCCGCGCCCAAGCGGTGGTGGCGTTCGGTTCAACTTCCCGCCTCCTCAGTCAGGAACGACCCAGGAACAGACCGGGGGAGAGTCCACAGGGCAACAGACCTCTCTCGACCGTGATGCCGCTCCACAGGGTCAAGGAGTCGACCCCCAGCGTCCGGGCGGGCAGCAATCCCAGGGGCAAGGTGCGGAGAGGCAACAACAACCCGGGCTGCAGAGGGAGCAGCAGGGTGCTGGGACCACGGTCGGTGGAGCACCAGGAGAGCGTTTTTTGCGACCTGGCGAACGACCGGGTGGGTTTCTCACCAAAGATGCACAGTTTGTGAAGATCCGAGTGCCAGCGGGACAGGGCACAACGAGCGGGGGCAAGCCGACGCCGGGGCGCGGCAATCCCACGCCGAAAACGCCTTATAGCAATGCGCCTCTGAAGAGTGGGGCGCCGGACCGACCTCAGCCACAGCAGCCGATTCCTCTTGAGTATCGAGCCATTCTGCAACCCTAGCCTATGATACCACCAGAAGAACGAGTGCAAGAATTTCGTCGCCTGTTCTTCGCTATCGAAGAAGAGGTGAGTCGGGTCATTGTTGGTCAGAGAGATGTCGTACGCAAGATTTTGATCGCCTTTTTCGCTGGCGGACACGTGTTGATCGAAGGGGTCCCGGGACTCGGCAAGACCCTCATGGTGAAGTCGATCAGTCAGGCACTGGGGCTGAGCTTTAAGCGGATCCAATTTACGCCGGATTTGATGCCTTCCGATATTATCGGAACGCAGGTCCTCGCAGATGGTACTGGTGATCGCCATTTTGAGTTCAAAAAGGGGCCGGTTTTTGCCAACATCGTCTTAGCGGACGAAGTCAACCGGGCGACGCCAAAGACCCAATCGGCGATTTTGGAGGCGATGGAAGAGCGGCAGGTAACGGTATTCGGCGAGACCTATGCGCTCGAGCCTCCCTTTTTCGTGCTCGCGACACAAAATCCGATCGAAATCGAAGGGACCTATCCGCTGCCCGAGGCCCAACTCGATCGCTTCCTCTTTAAGCTGATCGTCTCTCCCCCTACAGCGGTTGAGCTGGCAGAGATCCTGGCACGGACGACGACCGATACGCAATATCAGATCAGACAAATCCTCCCAGCAGAGCACCCCCAGAGCTTTGCCGAAGCGATGAAGGTCCTTGTCCGCCAGGTATTATTGGCTCCGCCGCTGAGCGCGTACGTTGCGCGCCTCATCGCGGCAGCGACCCCGGGGAATCCTGATTCGCCTGTCCCGGAGGTCACCCAGTATCTGCGCTACGGTCCTGGTCCGCGCGGAGCGCAAGCTCTCACCTTAGGTGCAAAAGTGAATGCGCTGCTCGACAATCGTGTCAATGTCAGTTTTGCTGACCTAGTCGACGTGGCCCTCCCTGCCCTCCGCCATCGCTGCCTGTTGAATTTCCAGGCGGAGGCGGAGGGTGTCACTGCGGATCACATCATCGAGCTCGTGTTGAAAGCGGTACCGAAAAAGTAGCGCGCCTGTTCACGCGTGGACCGATGCCTCCACAGAGTGGTCAGGTGCAAGCAAGGGATGCTCATTCTCTACGGCGAGGACACGGAGGAGGGTGAAGCCCCGAGGAATGTCGTGGATTATGCGAATGCACAGCCTGATGATCTCCTCCCGCGGGGTGTGGATGTTCGCAGGGACGTCGTAGCGTTTAGCGAAAGCCAATAAATCTGTTTTGGTAGGGAAATACCGCGCGCTCTGGAGGTAGGCGCGCAGCTCCTCTCGCTCCATCTCGCGCGGATCCCGTGGCGGAAGAGGGAGAGCACGGGGTGGCCGTGCGGGATGAGCCCGGGCGCGGCTTCCTTCGATGCTCTGGAGTTTATGGAGCAGCGTGAGGAGATTCTCATCAGGAAGCGCGCGCAAGGCCTGACAGATGTTCTCCAGCATCTGGGCTAACCCATGGGTGGTCTTCAGTGCCACGGGAGGTCTCCTTTCCCTCAGTGCGCTCGATGAATTCCTCCGCCAGTCGAAGAAATTCATCCCGGGCCTCACGATCCTCTGGCCGCGGAGAGAGGCTGACCGGCAGTTGTCGTTCAGGTGCCTCGGCGAAGCGGACCGCCTCGCTGATGAAAGAACGAAACACCAGGCCTGGATTGGTGCGCTCGACTTCCTGCATGCGCCGGGCGTGTAAATCGACGAAGCGTAGCGGGTTGCGGCTGCGCAAGCGGACTCGGGTGAAGAGGATTCCTTTGAGCTCGGGGCCGGCAAATGTCCCTCCAAACATGGCCAAGGCATGGCGGATACGAGCCGAAAAGCGGTTCACCTCTCCTTGGATCAAGTGAATGCCGAGGGTGGACAGATAATCCGGAATAGCTGGAATAACGTATCCGTCGCTCGCGAACAGCCCGTTTTGGGTCACCAAGTTAAAATTGGGCGGACAGTCGAAGAGAATATAGTCGTACTGGTGCTGGACCTGCTGTAGTGCCTGGCGGATAATGGACTGGTTGCTGAACACCGCTTCGCCGACTGCGGTCCTGGCTGCCAGTTGGATGTCGATTTGTACCAGGGCGAGGTGTGAAGGAAGGAGTGCAAATCCTGGTGCTAAGGGGGTGCCGCCGTGACATAAGAGGTCTGTCTTAATCACCCGAGAGACGTCAAACCTCTCTCCGTGCCCAGCCAGGTACGCGTCGAAGAGGGTTTTCAAGGAGCCATGGGTGTGGGTCCA
>JANWXO010000098.1 GCA_025057295.1 Candidatus Binatia bacterium
GGCGCTTACAACAGCCTCCTCTGATCTTCCGTGTCAACTGGTTCCGCATGAGCCCGGAGGGAAAGTACCTCTGGCCCGGGTTCGGTGAGAACCTGCGCGTGTTGCGCTGGGTGGTTGCGCGGGTCCATGGTGAAGTGGGTGCGGCCGAGACGCCCATCGGGTACGTCCCGCATCCGACCGGCATTGATGTCACCGGTCTGGATGTCTCGCCTCAAGTGTTGAGGGAGCTGTTTGCCATCGACCGTGAGGGCTGGCTAGAGGCGGTGCAAGGGCAGCAGGAGTTCTTTAAGAAATTCGGCGACCGTCTGCCGCAGGAAATCTGGCAAGAGAGCGAAGCGCTCGCTCGCCGTCTGCGCGCGTGACCCGAGCGAGTCATGGCCATTCGTATCACCAAAGTGTATACACGCACCGGCGATAAGGGATTCACCAAGCTCGTCGGTGGGAAGAAGGTGCCAAAAGATGCTATCCGCATTGAGGCATACGGAACGATTGACGAGTTGAACTCCGTCTTAGGGCTCGTCCGTGTGTTCAACGATGAGCTCAAAGATCGCCTCCCTGCCGCCCAACAGCTCGATGGGATCTTGCGCCGTCTGCAGAATGAGCTGTTCGACTTAGGCAGTGAGCTCGCCACTCCACCGGATTATGCGTATGAAGGCATGTTCCGCGTCGGAGAGGAGCAAGTAAAAGCCCTCGAACGGCTCATTGACAACTGCCAAAAAGACCTCGAGCCGCTCAATTCCTTTATCCTCCCTGGCGGTGGCAAGGTGAGCGGGTTTCTCCACCAGGCGCGTACGGTGTGCCGGCGTGCAGAACGGGTGATCCTCCGCCTCTCGCGCGAAGAAGCGATCGGCGAGTGGCCGCTCAAATATGTCAATCGCTTGAGTGACCTACTGTTCGTCCTGGCGCGGTGGGTGAGCCGACATCTGGGGGAACCTGAGTACCTCTGGGAGCGAGGACTGCGGAAGGTGCAACAGAGCGGCTGAGGCGGACGGCTCCTCGGCGGAGTGGGACACAAGAGGGAAATCTCCATGGCAGAGCCCCGACTGTATTTTAAACAGATGGAAATTGGTCCGATGCAAAACTTCACCTATCTGATCGGCGATTCCCTCAGCCGCGAGGCCGCGGTCGTCGATGCAGCGTGGGATATTCCCGCGATCATACGTGTTGCCGAGCAGGATGGGTTCACCATCACCAAGGCGTTAGTGACCCACTATCACCAGGATCACCTGGGAGGTGACTTCGCCGGGTTTCACATCCAGGGGGCTGCCGAACTGCTCGAGCACGTGAAGGCCAAGGTGTACATCAACAAGGCCGAGGCACCGTTCCTCGGGCGGCTGGCTGGATTGTCCAAATCGGACATCGTGCAGGTGGAGAGCGGGGACACCACGACGGTAGGCGATATCACGATCACCTTTCTCCACACTCCCGGTCATACTCCGGGCTCACAGTGTTTCTTAGTTGAGCATCGGCTCGTCGCTGGAGACACGCTGTTCATCAATTCGTGTGGGCGCGTGGATTTGCCTGGCAGCAACCCTGAAGATATGTACTATAGCCTGCAGCGTTTGGCGCAGCTGCCGGATGAAACCGTGCTCTATCCGGGCCATAATTACGCCGACAAGCCCTCTGCCACCCTAGCTGAACAGAAACGCCATAATATGTATCTGCGCTTGAGCCTGAGAAATTTATCCGATTTCCTTGCGGTGATGGGTTAGCTCTGTGTTGAAGAGAAAAAAACGCGGTAACTTTCTCGAAGATTTTCGCGTGGGGCAGCTCTTCCGCCATAAGGTCGGCAAGACGGTGACAGAGGGGTTGTTCAACGCCTTTACCGAGTTTGGTATGACCACCAACCCCCTCTCGAAGAACCTCCGCTATGCCCAGCGGTATGGGTTTCGCGGCATGATTGCCCCGCCAGGGTTGGTGATGAATATTGTCTTCAGTCAGAGTGTAGAAGACATCTCCGAGCATGCCCGTGCCAATCTTGAGTATCGTGACCTGCGCTTCGGTGCCCCGGTTTATATCGGCGACACGATCGAAGTAGAAACAACGGTAATAGGAGTGCAACCCTCCTCGCGGGAGCCGGACCGTGGTGTCGTCCACGTGCAGACGACCGGACGCAACCAGCACGGAGAGGTCGTCCTGACCTTTCAACGGAAAGTGCAGGTGTGGAAAGGTGACCCGGAGGCGAAGGTCGAAGCGGCCACCCTCCCTGACATCCCGACAGTGCCCTGTGAGTTAGTACTCCCCCCGTATGACGCCAGTCGACGGTACGGTGAGTTGGCTCATCTCACCAACAGCGATACGTACTATGAAGACCTGACCCCTGGGGACATCATCGAGCATTCACGCGGACGGACGATTACCACGGCGCATATGGAACTGACCGCCATGCTCGATAACACGGCTCAGGTGCACACTAACCAGTATCTGATCGACCAGAACCCACAAAAGTACATCGGTGGGCAATTGATCGTCTACGGCGGCATCCCCTTCAATCTGTGCTTAGGACTGTCCTGCCCTGATGTGGGGGATAATGCTCTGGGTGATGTGTGTTATGCCACCGGACGGCACACTGGTCCGGTCTTCGTCGGGGATACCGTGTTTGCTTCGACCGAGATCACTGGCAAGCGTGACTACCCTGGGCGACCAGACCTGGGCATTGTCGCGACGATCCTCCGTGGCCATAAGTTCGTGCGCACAGGCGAAGGGTGGGAGAAGGTCGAGGTCTTTTATCTCGAGCGCGAGCTCGCAGTAAAGCGACGGAGCCACTATGTCTAGTGGCTGAGTGCGAGACGTATGCTTACGCCAGCAATGTTCGTGCAATCACTTTCAGTTCGAGAATTGGCTTGACCCCCTCGAAGATCGGCAACACCAGGGCATCGACGACATAGCGGGAGATGGCATACTCTTCGCCATACCCCCACCCGCCGTGGATCAACTGTCCTTCTTGCGTGACCCATACGGCGACATCACAGGCGAGGAGTTTTGCCATCGCTGCAGTGACGGCTGCGTCTTCGTCTTTGTCCATCGCCGGTGCAGCAGCATAAGTCAGATGGCGTGCGGCAGCCACATGGGTAGCCATGCGGCCGAGTTTGTACTGGGTGAGTTGAAACTCGGACAACGGGCTCCCGAACTGTTTGCGTTCGGTGGCGTAGGTTGCGGTGACTTCAAGCGCAGCCTGGGCAAGACCGGTGGCACGCCCGCCGGTCTGCAAGCGGCCGGCGGCGAATCCTGCCATCTGCAAGTAGAACCCTTTATGCAACCCGCTCTCTTCGCCGACCAAGTTTTCTGCCGGAACGAAGAAGTTTTCGAAGTTGAGAATGTAGGAGTGCATGCCGCGGTAGCCCAGGGTCGGGATTGCATGCCCTTGCAAAACTCCGCCCGTGGGCTGACGCATTTCGAAGCTATGGCCAAAGAACGGCTCTTTTTCGACGATGAACAAGGAAAGCCCCCGGGCGCCAGAGCGCAGGTCAGGGTTGGTACGCGCGAGCAGCGCGATCACATTGGCGCGGCCGGCGAAAGTGCACCACGCTTTTGCCCCGTTGATGAGGAATCCTTGCCGACCATTCACAACTGCCGGTTCTGCGCGGCACTTCACCGAGGCGACGTCGGACCCTGTGTCTGGTTCGGTGACCGAGATCGCTACCATCAGTTGGCCGGCGGCGATCGGCGGGAGCCATTTGCGCTTCTGTGCCTCGGTTCCGCCGCGCAACAGGGCTTTCGTGAGAATCTCCGGGCGAGTAATCAAACTGCCAGCCACTCCCAACGACGCTACCGACAACTCCTCCGTGGTGATGATCATCGCCAGGTTGCCCATGCCACCCCCACCGTACTCCTCGGGCACGGACATGCCGAAATAGCCGAGTTCAGCCATTTTCTGGATGATCGGTTCGGGGACGAGTTCGTCGTTCCTGTGTACCCGTTCGGCGATCGGTGCCACTTCGGTGCGAGCGAACTGGCGGACAGAATCACGCGTCATCAGGGCGATCTCGCTCTCCAACCAGCAGTTGTTTGCGCCGCGCCGGGCGAGGACCGCGCGACCGATCTGCCGGAAGCGGCTTTCGTGCGCCCCAGCACGCAAAGCGGCTTTGACTTCTGCGCGTCCCAATGTTTCGGCGAGGAATGCCTCGCTCCACCCGAAGTCGGCGAGATGGGTGTCAGCCAGACTCCAGAGCTTCTGGGCGACTTCAGCTGCGAATCCTAGCGCCATCTCTCCGCTTTCGCCGTCTCCATGCGTAGACGCAGCTTCGGCGTACGTCAGCAGGGCGCGGGCGGCTTCCACTTCCGTCGCCAGGTATGCGAGCCGTTCAGCGTGAACCTGATATTCGTCGATCGCTTTTCCCTTGTCGGTCAGCTCGCGACCACGGCGGACTGCCTCGTCTCTGACCTGTTGGAGAATATCGACCAGGGTTGCAGCATGGTGCAGGGTAGGGGTCATAGGGTACTCCTCACGCGCCAGAGTGCCCCCACTCCATACCATCCCCTCCTGCGCTGAGCTAGGGTGGTTGGGACGCAGGAGAAGATCTGCTAAAGGAGGTGCACCGAACGTCGGGAGCAGATGAATAGGGTCTTTCACCTTGCACTTTTCCCCTATTTCTGCTGAAAGCGAGGCGCGACACACTCACTGCCGAGAGGAGGATTTATGTTCGTACTCGACGGAGGGAAACGTTTCGTCATCCCGCGCACGGAGCTGACGTATCCGGGCCATAGCCTCAAACTGCACCAGAACGCAGCTGACCCGGTGAAGTCACCCGTCGACCATGTGATGATGGATTTCGAGGATGCGTGTCCGTACGAGTTCAAAGGACCGAAAAGTAGACAGACGGTAGTGGAAGCACTCAATACCCTCGACTTCGGCCAGAAAGTCGTCACCGTGCGACCGAACAACGTCCGTTCGGAGTTTTTCCTGGGTGACCTGGAAGCGATTATGCTCGGTGCGCCGGATAAATTTCATGGCATTATCCTGCCCAAGGTGCACGGCCCGGACGATATCAAGTATGTCTCCCACCTGCTCGATAGTCTGGAAAAGCAGGGCGGCTGGAAGACGCGGGTGCAGATCGAATCCCTCATCGAGACCCCACAGGCGTTGGTGAAGGCGTACGAGATCGCGACGGCCTCGGACCGCATGGCCGGACTGATCTTCGGCATCGCCGACTTCGCTGCGACGCTCGGAATCCGCGAAGTCGTCAAGAATCAGAACATCAATTTCCTCTACGCCAAACAGGCGGTCGTGGTGGCAGCCAAGGCAGCGGGGCTACACGCTATCGACAACGTCTACCTCCCCCTCTGGCGCAAGGAGGATCCACCGGAGAAAGTAACGGAAATTGAGGCCGGATTACGCGAAAAAAATCTCGGTGCGGCCAACCTCGGGATGGATGGCACCTGGGTGATCCACCCGCAACAGGCGAAGATCGCCAATGAGTGTTTCACTCCGACCGAGCAGCAGGTCCGCTATGCGCAACGCGTGCTCGAGCTGTATCACGCCAAGGGAGGGGGGTCGATGCCCGACCCTGAGACCGGCGAAATGATCGACGAGGCGACGATTAAGATCGCCCTGATGGATTTGGCCAAAGCAGTCCAGGCGGGAATGGTGACCGCCACCTACTTAGCCGAACAGGCGGCCAAGAGTAAAGCCATTACCGGGTACGATATCCTGGAGCAGATGAAACGCATCGCGTAAACACCCTGCTAGCTTGCCCCCTCCAGAGAGAGGAAGGATCCCTTTGCTGCCCCTCGTCAACGGGCTCTGGCCGTTCGCGGGTTGTACGCTGGACCTGTCCGCGAAAGCATGTCCTGCGATCCGGCCTGTTCGTGGTAGATTTCGACCATGGTCATCCAGATGATTTTGTAGAGATCTTCCCGCTGGATGAGAGGGTAGACTGCTGCCAGACGCTCGGTCAGCGCGGCCGCACGGGATGCGAGTGCATCGGGGCCAGGTGCTGTCGAGAGGGATGAAGATGTGAACGAGTCTGGGAGAGGAGACCAAGCAGCAGAGCGCAGTGCTGCCCGCCACTGGCGTTCTTCCCACCCCCAGAACGCCAGTATCCCCAGGGTACTCATGGAGAACACCGAGCCGAAGCCGATCAGCGCCGTTTTGACCCCTGCCAGCGCACTGACGAGCGCAAACAGCAGCAGCACGAACGCCGTATAGCCAAAGAAGATCCGCAGGATCATTGTTTGTGCTCCTATCCGCAGTTTCTCGGCGACCTGACGGGAGTATCGGCAAAACGGGAGGAATTTTTAGAGGAAAGCCAGGCGAGACGATGTGGAAAAATCCTTGCGGACGTGTTTTGATGAGTCGTGCGGATATGGTAGATTGCCGTGCGTCCCGTGATACGCAGGTGAGCGATCCGGTCTGCAATCTACACGTGTGAGAGGGGTGACTATGCTCACCAAAATCCATCATATCGGTATTGTCGTGCGCAGCTTGGACGAGGCCTTTGGATTTTATCGCGATACATTGGGCCTCCCCCTGCACAAAATGGCGACCGTGCCGGATCAGGGGGTGAAAGCAGCGCTGCTCCCCGTAGGGGACAGTGAGATCGAACTCCTCGAGCCTATTGTTGCCGATACGGGGGTCGCGCGCTTTTTGGAGAAACGAGGGGGAGGGTTGCATCATCTCTGTTTTGAGACCACTGACATCGCCGCTGAATTGCAAGCCGCGAAGGATAAGGGGTTACGGCTCATCGATCAGCAACCCCGTCCTGGTCTGGCAGGGATTATCGCCTTTCTGCACCCGCAGTCGTGTTGCAGTGTCCTGGTCGAATATGCCCAACCGGTGGACCACGGCGAGCATTCCTCGCTATTGGCAGAGGCACGCGATCGCCGCTTCACTGCCAAGCGGCTCGATCATGTGGTCATTGCCGTGCATGACTTAGAAAGCGCGGTCACTACCTACCAGAAAAACTTTGGTCTTGCGCGCGAGGAGGCTCGCGAGGTGCCGTCCCTCGGGATTCGTAACACTTTTCTCCCGATCGGAGACGCCAAAATCGAATTTGTCACGCCGCTCGGGACCGATAGCCCTATCGCCCAATTCCTCGCCACCAGAGGGGAGGGGATGTATCTCCTCGCTCTCGAGGTAGACTACCTGCCTGGGGCGACGGCCACGCTGGCGGAGAGGGGGATCAAGGCCAACACAGTGCCGGCCCCGGATGGAGGAACGCTCGCCTTTATCAGCCCCAAGCATACGCATGGAGTTCTCTTGCAACTCGTATCCCGCCGTTGAGAGGGACGACGGTCATGAAAAAAGACGCTCCTTGGGTCATGCGTACCTACTCTGGCCATTCTACCGCGCGGGCCAGCAACGAGCTCTATCGGCTCAATTTGAGCAAAGGGCAGACCGGTCTTTCGGTGGCTTTCGACCTGCCGACTCAGACTGGCTATGACAGCGATCATCCCATCGCCCGTGGCGAGGTGGGGAAAGTTGGGGTCCCGGTGTGTCACATCGGCGATATGGAGATGCTCTTTGCTGGCATTCCCCTCGGCCAGATGAATACGTCGATGACGATCAACGCCACTGCGGCGTGGCTCCTCGCATTGTACATCGCCACCGCCGAGCGCCAGGGGGTAGACCCCAAAGGGTTGCAGGGGACGACGCAGAACGACATCATCAAAGAGTACCTCTCGCGCGGCACCTATATTTTCCCTCCCGAGCCCAGTTTGCGGCTGATCAGCGACACGATTACCTACACCGTAGCCCATATCCCCAAGTGGAACCCGGTCAACGTTTGCTCCTATCACCTGCAGGAGGCGGGAGCCACGCCGGTGCAAGAGGTGGCGTATGCGCTGTGTAGTGCTATCGCCATCCTTGACACCGTCCGCGCCTCTGGGCAGCTGGGGGAGGCTGAGTTTGCCGAAGCAGTCGGGCGAATCAGCTTCTTCGTCAATTCCGGTATCCGGTTTATCGAGGAAGTCTGCAAACTCCGCGCGTTTAGTCAGTTGTGGGATGAGCTGACCCGTGACCGCTACGGGGTGACCGACCCCAAGCTGCGCCGCTTCCGCTATGGCGTTCAGGTGAACTCTTTGAACCTGACCGAGGCGCAGCCGGAAAACAACATCCCGCGGATTGTGTTGGAGGCCCTCGGGGTGACGCTGAGCAAGAACGTGCGGTGCCGGGCGATGCAGTTGCCTGCCTGGAACGAAGCGTTGGGACTCCCGCGCCCCTGGGATCAGCAGTGGAGTTTGCGCATTCAGCAAATTCTCGCGTACGAAACCGACATCTTGGAGTATGAGGATATCTTCGACGGGAGTCGCGTGATCGAAGCAAAAACCGACGAGATCAAGCGTGCGGCGTGGGCGGAAGTGGAGCGCGTGATGGAGTTCGGTGGGGTGATTGCGGCCTTGGACTATATCAAAGAGCAACTGGTGGCGAGCCACACGGAACGGGTGCGACGCATTAACACCGGCGAGCAGATTATCGTGGGAGTGAACAAGTTTACGGAAACGGCGCCCTCACCCCTGTATACGGGCGATTCGTCGGCCATTCTCAAAGTCGATGAGGCGGCCGAACGCGAGCAGATCGCCCGCCTGCGTGCGTTTCGTGCGCAGCGCAACCAGGCAGAGGTCACGGCCGCTCTGGCTGCGCTGCGTGAGGCTGCGGTCAGCGGGGCGAATATTATGCCGGCATCGATTCGCTGTGCCCATGCCGGGGTGACCACGGGGGAATGGGGGCAGACGCTCCGGGAGGTGTTTGGTGAGTTCCGGGCGCCGACGGGGATCAGAGGGGTGACGGTGGCCAGCAGAAACGAGGGACCAGTGGCGACGCAGCTGGAAGCCCTGCGGGCACGCGTGCGCCGGGTGGCAGACACCCTCGGACGACCCTTGAAGGTGTTGATTGGCAAGCCTGGGTTAGATGGGCACTCGAACGGAGCGGAACAGATCGCCGTGTGGTGCCGTGATGCCGGCATGGAAGTGGTCTACGAAGGCATCCGTCTTACCCCGGAGCAGATCATCAACAGTGCGCGTGACGAGGGTGTCCATCTCGTCGGCCTCAGTATCCTCTCCGGGTCGCACCTGCGTCTGGTCCCCGAAATCCTCGCTGGTCTCAGGGACGAAGGCTTGGGTCACATCCCTGTGGTGGTCGGAGGGATTATTCCAGAAGACGATGCCGAGCAGTTGCGGCGCGCTGGGGTGGCGCGCGTCTACACCCCTAAGGACTTCGAAATGGTGCGCATTCTGTCTGACATGGTCGATGTAGCCGAGACAGTCGCAGAACACGCATGACTGCGACGACACGGCGGCGTCCGCTAGAGATCTCGGCCCTGTTGCGCTTCGAGCGTCAGGCGATCGCTGCTGCCGTCAACTTGCTCGAGGACCGGCGGCCTGAGCGCCAGGAACAGGCACGTGCCCTGCTGGATGAGCTTGCCGTTCTCCCTGTCCCGGCACACGTGGTCGGGATCACCGGCCCGCCGGGCGTGGGCAAAAGCTCGCTCATCTCTCGCCTCATCGCCCGTGCCGCACAGGCGGGAAAACGCGTAGGAGTGGTAGCAGTCGATCCCTCGAGCAAAGTGTCGGGTGGTGCGCTGCTCGGCGACCGTGGCCGTATGCACGTTCCCCCCCATGCGCCGGTCTTCGTACGGAGCTTTGCTGCCCGCGACCGACTTGGCGGTCTGAGTCGTGAAGCCTTCTCCGCCGTGTTTCTCTTACGCCACCTGTGTGATGTGATCCTTATCGAGACGGTCGGCGTCGGGCAGAGTGAAACCGACATCGCCCACATCGCCGATACCGTGGTGTTGGTCGTGCAACCCTTCTCAGGCGATTTGTTACAGTTCATCAAAGCGGGAGTGATGGAGGTCCCAGATATCTTGGCGGTGAACAAAGCCGATGACACCACCCTTGCACGCAAAGCGGTAGCCGAGGTGACCGCGGCGTTGTCCCTGGAACGGCGGTCGTGGGCGAGACCGGTCCTGGCCGTCAGTGCCACGACCGACTTGCATATCGATGCGCTCGATGCGGCGATCGCCGCCCATTACCACCATCTCCGCACGGCACATGTGCTGGACACCCGGCGGGCCGAGCAGATGGTCGAGTGGGTCGTCAGTGAGGTGATGTACGAACTCGGCCGCGTCGGCTTAGCGGCACTCGGGGGGAGCACCGGCATCCATACCTTATTAGAACGCCAACCCGCTACGTGGGGTGCCCTGCGTCGGTTGGCAGCCCTGGTGCAAAGAGTGGAGTATCGTGTCACCGGCGAGCTGTGATCCCCTCATCAGGGAGAACGGAAGAGAAAACGGCTGAAAAAGCGGCGGTGGCGCGCGACCAGCCAGTATCCCAGCTCGACACACCACACCAGGGGGGGGATGGACCACACTCGCGCCAGGCGTGCATACCCGATCAGGCTCAAGACACAGAGACTGGCCCGTCCCGCTGCCAATACCTCTCCCTGCGGCGTGAGCACGTGAACCGCCGTGGCACAGCGGCGCGCGAGCTCGTCCGTCATCGGCGGCCGCGGTGCCTCCTGGTACGGTATCGCACGGATCCGATCTGCTGTGTCGTGTCGTTTGACCCACGCGACCGCCCGCCGGCACAGACTGCACGAGCCGTCCCAGAAGAGCCAATACTGCGCAGCTACAGTGGGTCGTTCGCTGTCCACGTTTTTGTCGCTTACCTGAGAGACCGTTTTGTCGCAGACTATACCAGACTATGTTCGCGTTCTTAACCTGGCGGGCAGATATCGCATGGTTCCTCAGTGGACTTTTGCCGCAACTCTGCATAACCTCTGTGCCGCGTCACAGATGCTGTGGTGCGGCCACAGCAGCACGGAAATGGAGCAACCATGAAGGCCATTATCCTCGCGGCAGGAGTGGGCAAGCGGTTCGCGCCAGTCACCGCGCAGCGACCGAAGTGCTTGCTCGAGATCAAGGGAAAAACCTTGTTGGAGCGCACTCTCAGTGCCCTCGCAGTAGCCGGGGTGAAGGTGGCGGTGGTGGTGATCGGCTATGGGGGGGAGCTGATTCGGCAACGACTCGGGATGGGCTACGCCGGCGTCGAGCTCTCGTACATTTATAACCCTCAGTATGAGAAAGGTGCTATTCTGTCCCTGTGGAGTGCGCGTGATGCCTTCGATGACGACTTGCTCATCATGGATGCCGATGTGCTGTTTCCAGTGGCGTTGATCAAGCGGCTCATCGCTTCACCCCATCCGAACTGTTTTCTCCTGGATGCGAGCGCGATCAATACCGGCGAAGAGCAGATGCTCCTGACACG
>JANWXO010000099.1 GCA_025057295.1 Candidatus Binatia bacterium
CGCCGCTGCAAAAGCTGCGCAGCCATAAACATGCTGTTGAGGGGGTTGCCGATTTCGTGCACCAGCTTGGCTGCGGTGGTGCCGATTGCCGCCAGGCGCTCGCGCTCGAGGAGCTGCTCCTGTAACCTCACCTTGTCGGAGATATCGCGAATGAAAGCGCCGTAGCGCACGTCGCTGCCGACCCTGACCTCCGCCAGAGAAATCTCCATCGGGAAGACCTCGCCACCCTTGCGGCGTGCCACCACCGTGCGGGTACGGCCGATAGCCCGCGCTTCGCCCGTCTGCTCGTAGCGGGCGAGGTACCCATCGTGCTCGCTCGCGTACGGCTCAGGCATCAGGATACGCACATGCTGTCCCACCACCTCGGCAGAGGTATACCCGAAGATTCGCTCGGCTGCAGGATTGAACAGCTCGATGCGACTGTGGCGATCGATGACGATCACAGCATCCTGGGTAGTCTGGATGAGACTCCGGAACGTCGCCTGTGTCCGTTCGCGCTCGGTCACGTCCTGGCCGATGGAGAGGAGGCCCACTACTGCGGCACTGGCATCCCGCAGTGGGGTAGCAGACCACTCGATCTCCCGTTCGTGCCCCTCACGGGTGACGATGGGGCTGATACCCTGGTACGTCTGTCTCTCCTGCATCGCCCGTTCCAACGTGGCACGCACCCGGCTCTGCTCGCGCTCGGGAATGAAGACGGTGACCCACGGCTGCCCTTGTACGTCTGCCAAAGCATAACCCGACAGCCGTGCCAGATAGGAATTGAACCGCACGATACGGCCGTCCCGGTCGAGCACCAGCACTGCGGCCTGGGCTGTTTCGATTAAACGCTCGGCAAAATCCCGCTCGCGCTGCAGCGCCGCGGTTCGTTCGGCGACCTGTTGCTCCAGTTCTGCGTTGACCCGTCGCAACAAGGCGACGCTTTCCTGCGCGCCGCGCCTGGCCAGTTCAAAAGGCACCAGGCTTTCAGCGAAGACGTCAGCGGCTGCACGCGTCAGACGGACACTCTCCTCAGCCGGCAGTTTGCCCAGCAGGACCTGCATGAGCGCCTCCTGCTGCACGAGCAACATGTCCAGGACGGTGAGCTGGCCGGCCACAGCACTCCGTCCCAGCTCATACGCCCGCAGCAACGCCGCCTCTCCAGCGCCTGCTATGCGGTCCTGTAACACCGAAATGAGCTGTTCGGTCAGTCGGCGATACTGGTCGTTCATCCCGCGTCTCCACGATAGCGCGCTACCAGGACCAGCGCGTCGTCGGTCCCTTTCCCATAGGACTCCAGCAACTGTGAGGCAAGCTGTTGCGGACCATCGCTCACCTGGCGCAACAAAGGATGAGAGAGTAGCGGCTCCTGCACGAAACTGGTGCGCACCCCATCGGTGGCAAAGACGAGCAGATCCCCTGGCGTGACCGTCACCGTCGTCGCTCGTAGCGGCGGGAGCTGATAGCCAACGACGCCGCCGCGGAGCGGGAGGGATTCGCGCAGCGGCTGTGCACGGCTGGTCACCGCATGCATCAGGAGTCCTTCCACATCACCGATCCCGATCCAGGTCATGGAACTGTCCTGTCCCCTGATCGACGCCACGCTCATGACCACACCCCGAGTGCTCCGCAGTCGATCGTGGCAGCACTGTACCAGCTGCACAACCGGCTCCTGGGCATAGGCTTGCAGGGTTGCGATGGCCAAGGTCGCGGCAGCGACCGCTTCCTCCCCGTGTCCCAAGCCATCCACCACAGCGAGGAGAACCCCCTGGGGCAGGGGATGGACGAGATACCGGTCTCCGCACTCCACCTGGCCGGGCAGTGTCTTCGTCACCACGGCCCAATCTATACACCGGCAGGTGCCGCTCACTGTGTCCATTTGGTCATAGTCACCGTTGTGCCCTTCCCGACCTCCGAGACGATAGCAAATTCATCCATGAGCCGCTTTGCCCCCGGTAAGCCAAGCCCGAGGCTGTTGGAGGTAGAATAGCCATTCTGTAACGCCAAGGTCAGGTCCGGAATCCCTGGCCCTTCATCACGGGCGATAACGGTAATCCCTTTCTTCTCACTTTGAGAAACAGGGCGCAAGATGATCTCCCCCTGGCGGGCATACAGCAGAATATTGCGTGCGACCTCGGAAATGGCAGTGGCGATGAGGGTTTGGTCTATACTCGAGAACCCCAGTTGCGCTGCCAGCGCTCGCCCCTGCTGGCGGGCGAGGATAATATCGCTGTCCCGACAGATCGGTACTCGTGTTTCACCGTCCACCTTTGCCTCTCCGCCGCACGTGCTGGTCCAACAGGGCCAGTCCATCTTCTAAGTCTAACGCCGTTCCCACCCCTTCCAACGAGAGCCCGAGGCGCACCATGGAAAAGGCGACCTCGGGCTGGATTCCCACAATCACCGTCTCCGCTCCCCGCAGACGCACCGCCCGTGCCAGATCACGTAGGGTCCGGGCAGCGAAGGAGTCCATGACATCCAGTACCGTGACATCGAGGATCACACCGCGGCTGCGATACTGGCCTACACGCTCCACCACCTCCTGACCGAGGTGCAACAGATCCTCGTCCGTCACAGCAGCCTGAATCGAGGCAATGAGGTAAGGTCCCTGTCTCAAAATCGGCACGCGCATCGTCTACTGTCCCTCCTCGGGGTGGGGCACGAGCATCGGAGGTTCCAGCTTCTGGACGGTATAGCCCAACAGTCGCTCAGCAGCCTCGATCCCGTCTTGCAGTGTCCCAACGGTGTGGACCATACCGAGGTCCACGCCGATGCGCACCAGGGTGTGCGCAACCTCAGGCGACAGCCCAGAAACGATCACTGTCGCGCCCATGAGACGCGCCGCCTGGACGGTCTGAATGAAGTGATTGGCCACCGCCGAGTCTACCGCCGGCACGCCCGTGATATCCATTACCACTACTTTGGCGCGGTAGGCGCGAATACTGTGCAAGAGTTGGGCGGTCAGCTGCTGTGCACGCTGCGCGTCGATCGCGCCGATCAACGGGAGCAGGAGGAGGCGCTCGCGCAGCGGCAGCACCGGGGTAGAAAGCTCACGAATCGCCTCTTGCTGCAGACGAATAGTGCGCTCGCGCTGGGCCAAATAGGTCTCAATAGCCAGGCCCATATCGAGAAATACGACCTTCAACAACGAAACGAACAGCGGCAGCACCTCCGCAGGCCGGTGCTGATACGCCTCCTGCACCCGCCGCAGCACCGCGCGGAGATAAAAGCCATACGCTCCCACGTAGAGCGCCACCGGCAGATTGATGCGTTCGTGGGCCACACCAATGCGCAGCCGGTCTTCCACATAGGCGCCATCGTACACGCCCCGGGTCAGCCGCAAGAAATAGTCCCGCTGGGCCGCCTTCACCCGCGCGAGCACGGCAGGGTCGGTAAAAAAGCGGCGGCTCTCGTCGAACGCCAGGAGATGACGGTAAAAGTCCTCGATCACCTCGTCGGCGTATTGCTGGGCCAGCCCACCCAGCTCCTGGAGTCGTTGTACGTCCTCGTCATGAAACTCCAGAAACGCTTTGCGTCGGGCGATCTCTTCCTCGGTCAGTGCCAACTCCTGCATCAAAGCCAATGTGGTCGATGAGTGTCTCGGCTCTCCCATCCTCTCCTCCTCCGTCGCACAGAAAAGCGGTCTGCCTGCAACTGCCATGGCTGCACGTCCGCTGTCAAGCAGAGTGAGGCGCAGTTTCTGCTACGAACAGGGACGCACGAAGCCCCAAATGTGCTGGACGTTCAGCTGCGTTCGTGACTCGACTCGGCTTGTCCCGGCGCAACCCGCGCTGTTTTCCCCACCACCGCGACTGGACACGGGGCGTATCGCACCACCTGCTCGGCAACGCTGCCGAGGAGGAGATGGCGCAAGCCGGTGCGGCCGTGCGATCCGATGACGATCAAATCCGCCTGTTCCTGTTCTGCCGTGCGACAGATCGCCGCAACCGGATGGCCGCTGGTTACCTTCGCCTCTATCTGCACCGTCTCGCTCCGGGAGCGCGCGAGCAACTCGCGCATCTTGACCTTGGCATCCTCGAGCAGGGCAGCCTCGAGGTCGGTCAGGTGGACGTGCACCCCCATCACGACGGGAGCGGAAATCGGGAGTGACACAACATGGAGCAGGAGGACACGGGCCTGCCACTTCTCGGCCAGAGCCAGCGCCCATGCGAAAGCTTTTTCCGCACCAGGGGAAAAATCAACAGGAACAACAATGGTATGGATATTCATACTGACGCCCCTATGGGTGGGTCAGCAAGCGCAGTGCCAGGCTCCGTCTCTTCCGGTTCGTCCGGTTTTCTCATTTTTGCTCACCCGTAACCGTCTCCTTTCTCGCGGATAAGAAAATCTCAGTCCAGGGAGAAGAGCCACACTCGGTACGAGAGTTGCTCTTCTGGAACAGTGATGGCAACTCACCTCAGTCTCGCCCTCTTTACCGACCTGTATGAACTGACGATGGCGGCCAGTTACTTCCAGCACCGCATGTTCGCCCCCGCCACCTTTAGCCTGTTCGTGCGTACCCTCCCTCCACAGCGGGGCTTTCTCGTAGCCGCGGGTCTGGCTGACGTGGTCCACTTTCTCGAGGCGTTCGCGTTTTCGGCCGACGACCTCGCCTTTCTCCGGCGCACGGGTCGTTTTCAGACCGACTTTCTCGATTATTTAGCAGAGCTCCGCTTTACCGGTGAGGTATACGCTCTGCCGGAAGGGTGTCTCTGCTTCCCCCCGACTCCTCTCCTGGAAATTACCGCACCAATCATCGAGGCCCAGCTCATCGAAACCTTCGTGCTGAACGCCGTGCACCTGCAGACGCTGATCGCCAGTAAAGCAGCGCGCTGCCTAGCGGCGGCGCAGGGACGCATGTTGGTGGACTTTTCCCTGCGCCGCACCCACGGTATCGACGCTGGTCTCAAAGTCGCCCGCGCGAGCTATCTGGCAGGATTCGACGGCACCAGCAACGTCCTCGCTGGCAAGCTGTACGGAGTCCCCTTTTACGGAACTATGGCCCACTCTTTCATCCAGAGTTTCGACGACGAAGAAGCAGCCTTTCGCGCCTACGCCGACACCTTTCCTGCTGAGACCGCCTTGCTGATCGATACCTACAATACGGTCACGGGTGCCGAGCGGGCAGCACGGGTGGGTCAGTCGCTCCAGCAACGTGGGTATCGCCTGCGGGGGGTGCGCCTCGATAGCGGTGACTTGTTCGCTTTGAGCCAGCAGACACGGCGCATTCTCGATGCCGCCGGCCTCACAGACACACGGATCTACGTCAGTGGCGGCCTGACCGAGCACGAGATCGCGCGCCTGGTCGCAGGAGGAGCTCCTATCGATGTGTTCGGTGTGGGCACCGACATGGGCGTCAGCGGTGACGCCCCGGCTCTGGATATGGCGTACAAGCTAGTGGAGTATGCCGGCCGTCCACGCCTGAAACTCAGCAGTCAGAAAGTCAGCCTGCTAGGTAAGAAACAGGTGTTTCGTCTGACCGACGAGAAGGGGTGTTACCAGGGAGATTACCTGGGATTGCGCAGCGATTCTCCCGACGAGGTCGCACGTGCAGCCGACATCTCCCCTGAGCGGGTCACTCCGCTGCTGACAAAGGTCATGGAACACGGCCGTCTGTTGCATCCGCTGCCGTCATTGGATGAAAGCCGGCAGTACTTTCTCGCAGAGTTTGCCCGCTTCCCGCAGGCCTACAAGGCACTGCGCGCGCCGCTCCGATATCCGGTGCATCTGACCCCAACGCTCGAGCGGTTCCAGCATGAGGCGGAGGCGCAGCTGCGAGCTCGCTACGGTCCGGCCACACCCCAAGAGCACCCCTGAAGCCCCAGCCCCTGGAGACCCGCTGTAATACGCTCACTGGTTCTCATCCGTGCGAAACAATCGGTATTTTTTCCTAAAAATGAGAAGCACTGTACGCTTTCGCGCTCTTTTGGGCTGGCACCTGCTATGCTACTGATCGCCTAGCGAGGAGGGCGTATGTTGGTTCGTTACTGCATGACGCGCGACCCTGTGACCGTGGGCCCCCAAGACACCCTCGCCATCGCGCAAGAAAAAATGACTGCCGGGCGCTTCCGCCGCGTCCTGGTAGTACAGGATGGGGTGCTGGTCGGCATCCTCACCGATCGCGACATCCGCCGTCACGCGGGGGTCGAGGAACGCACCAAGGTGCAAGCGGTCATGACCGAAAGACCCCTCACCGTTTCTCCGCTGACTCCTGTCGAGGAGGCTGCACGGTTGATGCTGGCACACCAAATCAGCGGACTGCCGGTCCTGGAAAATGGCAAGCTGATCGGCATCATTACCACCAGCGACATCCTCAAAGCATTCCTGGAACTGACCGGTGCCGCGGTTGCCCAGAGTATCCGTATCAACCTCCTCGCTGGGACCGCTGGCAGTCTGCCTGAGGCCGTCAAGGTGATTACTGACCTCGGCGGGGAAGTGCTGGGAGTCGGCACTTACCGAGAACCGGTCCATGATCAGCACGTCTTCTTTCTGCGTGTCCGTGGGGTGGAGGCACAAGTGGCCTCCACCGCCTTGCAGCAGAAGGGCTATACTGTCTTGCACGTTCACTAACAGAGGACAGCAGTATGGCGCTCCGCGGAACGATCCTGGTTGCAGATGATGAACCGCTCGCGCGTCAGAGCCTGGCAGAGGCGCTGCAGGACGCCGGCTATCAAGTCTACCAAGCCGCTGACGGCACCACTGCTTTGCGCCTCCTCGATGAAGTGGAAGTGGATGTGGTGCTGTGCGATCTCAAGATGCCCGGCGCCGACGGCTTAGAAGTCCTCAGAAAAGTGCGCGAGGCTCATCCTCAGACGATGGTCATGCTGATGACCGCCTACGCCTCGGTAGAAACCGTCGTAGAGGCGCTCCGCTTAGGGGCGCAGGACTACTTGCTCAAACCGTTGCTGCTCGACGAGGTCCTCCACAAGGTGCGTCGCCTCTTGGAGTACCGGCAACAAGCGTGGGAATTACAGCTGCTGCGGCGAGAGCTGACCCGCCACCTCGACTTCGACGGGCTGGTGGGGCGGAGCCCCGCTATGCAAGAGCTGTTCGCGCTGATCAAAAAAGTGGCCCCTACCAATGCAACGGTGCTGATCACCGGCGAGAGCGGGGTAGGCAAAGAAGTCGTGGCGCGGCTCATCCACTCTCTCAGTGCGCAGAAAGACCGTGTCTTCCTGCCGGTCAACTGTAGCGCGATTCCCGAAACCTTGCTCGAAAGCCAGCTGTTCGGGTATGTCAAAGGTGCGTTTACTGGCGCGGTCGGCAATCAGGAAGGTCTGTTTCAGCGCGCCCGTGGTGGCACCATCTTCCTCGACGAGATCGGCGAGCTTCCCCTTACGCTGCAACCCAAACTGCTGCGCGCCATCGAAGAAAAAGAGGTGCTTCCGGTCGGCGCCACGACGCCCGTGAAAACCGATGTCCGCCTCCTCGCTGCCACCAATCGCAGCCTCAAGCAGGAGGTCGAAGCAGGCCGGTTCCGCGAAGACCTCTACTATCGCCTGAACGTGATCGAGTTGAGGATTCCACCCCTCCGCGAACGGCGCGAAGATATCCCGCTATTAGTCGACTACCTCATCCGGCGGCACAACCAGGAACTCAAGCGCGCCTACAAGGGAGTCGACAACGCCGCCATGAAGATCTTGATGTCGCAGCCGTGGAAGGGCAACGTGCGCGAGCTGGACAACGTGCTGGAACGGGCCATGATCCTGGGGAATGGTGAATGGATCACTGCGGCCGACCTGCCACCGGCAGAAGCGCAAGAGCAGGCGCTGCCCAAACCCTGCAGTGACAACCTCAAGGAAGCGCTGCAAGCGTACGAGAAGAGCCACATCGAGCACGTCCTCAAACGGCTGGACGGAGATAAGAAGAAAGCGGCAGAAGTCTTAGGGGTGAGCCTCTCCTCCCTGTACCGTAAGATCGAGGAACTCCAGATCCACCTGTGAACAGGCGGTCAGCTCTCCCATTTTTGCACATAAAAAGGGCGTTTTTTCTCATGCATCGGAAATCGTTCCCCGCTCGCAGTCCCACCGCCTCACCTCTGGCTGGCACGACATATGCAGTCTACGGTGAGGAGCATGCATATGTCAGATGTGAGTATCCGCAGCTGGATGACGGCGGTACCTCCGAGTATCGGTCCGAAGGAGAGTCTGAAACGTGCTCTCACATTGCTGCGCACGACAAAAGCGCCTGAGCTTGTCGTTATAGACGACGGACGTGTGGTCGGGATGCTGAGTGAACGCGACATCTGGGAGCGCTGCCCGACGAGTGCGTTACTGTTGGATGACACGCAGGCAGAAGAACTGCTCGAGCAGTTTCGCGTCGGTGGGGTGATGGCCCTGCATCCTCCTGTGATCACCTTGGAGACACCCATGTCCGAGGCGGCGCAGCTGCTTGCGCAATCCCGACGCGCAGGGCTCTTGGTGGTCGCAGACGGTGTTCCTGTAGGGTTTCTCACCGAGGCCAACCTGCTGCGCGCCGTGGCCCAACTGTTTGGCCTCGCCACCCCACTGGCTCCCAAAGAATAAGGAACAGCCGCGCGGAGGCACGCATCATGACCGCACTGTCCTCTTCCTCTCCTCCTCTCTCCTCTCTATGGCGTCAGATCCTGGTGCCGATGGACTTTTCTCCCCCTTCCGAAGCAGCCCTGTTGTACGCGCTCACACTGGCCCGCGCCAGCGGAGCCACTGTCCACGTGTGCCACGTCATCCCTTCCCTCCATCTTCTGGATGCGTTGTACGAACACGGTCTGGAGCAGCCCGAGAGCGTCGCACGCATCACCCAAAAGGCACAGCAACGTGTCGCAGAGCTCGTCACCGCCACCCGGGAAGAAGGCACCGAGATCTCGGTCCAGGTCCATTGCAGCGAGGGTGACGTCGCTCAGGGGGTACTCGAGTGGGCGGCGACACTGCACCCGGATCTGATCGTGATGGGAACCCACGGTCGCCGTGGGGCGCCACGTTTTTTCCTCGGAAGCGTCACCGAAACCGTAGTGCGGCGGGCACCGTGTCCGGTGTTAACTCTGCGAGATCCGGCCGTGCCACTCCTCCATCCTGCAGACACACACCACAGAAGGGAGAGCAGACCATGTTTATGACCGAAGTCCTGGAACGTTGCAGCCAACTGGAACAACGGGTCGCCGATATCTACAGTCAGTTCGCTGCGAGCTTCAACGAGGATAAGGAACTGGAAAGTTTTTGGTTGGGGATGGCGGAGGAGGAAAAACATCACGCCAAGATCCTCGCGGCTGAGAAGGCTGCGCTCGAGGTCGACTCGGACCCCGGTTATTTCATGCCTGAGTTCCCCGCCAAACTGGCCGAACTGGAGACGCTCCTCCGTTCGGTCACCGAGAAAGCCCGCGCCGGGGTGACCAAGGATGAGGCGTTTGCGCTGGCACTGGAGCTCGAGCAATCGGAGCTGAACACCATCTACCGTGACTTGGTGCTGATGGGGCGTGCAGCAGTCAAACTCATGGCGCGCCATATGGATGAATCCCTTTCGCTCCCAAAGCACCAGCAAGGACTGGTGGAAGGGGTCAGACGGTTCCTGCCAAGCAGCGCCGTGCGTCAACAGGCGGAAGCTTGGGCTCGCCAATACCGTCTTTCCTAGAGGGACCTACACCTTCTGCAATTAGACAGTACCGTCAGGGCGGAAGCTTGGGCTCGCCAATACCGTCTTTCCTAGAGCGCCGTGTCTGAGCCGGGGGTGCTTTCCTCTCCTCTCGGGAGAAGGCTCCCTCTGCGCTGGTTGCGACGGTACACTGGCCATGCTATGGTGACCGCGTGCGTCAGGTACAGCAGCTTTGTCCGTTTCTCCTCGTTGTTCTCGCTGTCTTTTTCCACTGCTCGTACACCTGTCTCGCGGCTGGTCATGTTCGCGCCGCTGCTGCTCTGCCTTCCTCGTCACTGCCTGACACGGATTCCGATCCGTGCCACACCCCACCGCCGCACCCCGCTCGGTGTGGGGACTGCGGAGATCACCTGTTCCTCCGCCCCACCCTCGTAGAGGGGAAAACGCTGACAACGACCTCTCCCCTCGTTCCCTGCTGCGCTCAACCGCACTCCGCCCCTGTCGCCCAGCCGACGCTCGCACATCCTTCAGTGCGATGGCTCGTCCGGTCCGAGTCTCCCTGTCCTCGCTACCTCTCACTCTCTGTGCTGAGGCTCTAACCCGCATCGTTCCCCCTATCCCGTAGGACATCTCGGCTGTGCTCTGGTCCCCCCGCGAACGGGTACTCATGTGCCCGCAGGGAGCAGAGATGGAATCAAACCCATTGCTCAGTGCGACGAATATGGACAATAAGCGACACGTCTTCTTTTACACATTGCTCTCCTGGCTCGTCTCGACTGTCCTGGCGAGCGGCTGCGCAGCAACGTACCGTCCCGCACCGCTGCCAGCTCACCACCCCGCGAGCCCGGCTGCTCCAGAAGCACCGCCGCCGGTGCACACGAAGGCTGACACGCTTTTCCCCTCTCCCGCCGTGCCTGCGTCTGCAGGGCACGCGGACCACCATCCGCCCCACGGAGGTCACTAATGGCCCGCATAGCACTCTTCGTCATTGTCCCTGTGTGGATCGGGCTCGCCGGCTGCACGGCGATTGCGGTAGATCCACACGCCGGCTTCCCGCAGGTCGCGCAGTTGGTGGCGGAGCGCGTCGGTAGGGAGATCGTGCAGACACCAGACCTGGAGGAAGCGCCTCCTCCACCGGAGGCGATTATGACCTGGCTGCAGGACGGCCTGAGTGCAGACGAGGCGGTGCAGATCGCCTTACTGAACAACCGTTCCCTGCAGGCGCTGTACACCCGCTTGGGGGTCGCTCAAGCAGATCTTGTCCAGGCCAGTCTGCTCCACAACCCGGTCGTGGACGCAGGTTCAGGATTCCCTCTTCCCCGCGGCATCGCCGACCTCGCCTTTGGTGTCGCCTTGGACTTCATCGACTTCCTCTACGTGCCCCTCCGCAAGCGCGTGGCACTGGCACGATTCGAAGAGACCATGCTGCGCATCGCGGCGGAGGTGCTCGATCTAACCTGGCGCACGCAGACGGCCTTCTATCGCCACCAGGCCAATGAGCAAATGCTCGAGCTGCGTCGCCAAGTGGCGGCA
>JANWXO010000009.1 GCA_025057295.1 Candidatus Binatia bacterium
TCGGGCCACGGTGGCCTGCCTCGACTGTCACGGCGTGCACCACAACTACGCCACGCTGACCCACACGGCAGGCGGGTGGCTGAGCAACATCACCTTGGGTGGTGTCCTGCTGGTCTTCTTGGTCATGGTCGCAGGTGCCGGTGCCTACACCTACGCCGATATGCAACTCGCACGGCGTTGGCTAGCCTCCATCTCACCCCCACCAGATGAGTCTCCTGCAGCCGGAGCGCAAGCGCCTGTCGGAGAACCTGCAGCGGCTATACCGGCTCCAGCCGGCGAAGGCGGAATCCTGCCCTTCCCCGTGGTCGATGCCAGCACCTGCATCTCGTGCAGTAGCTGTTACGACTCTTGTCCCACCAACGTGCTCGCCGGCGACCCGGTGACCCATAAATCCACCGTAGTCAACGCCAATGCCTGCAAGGCGCTCGAAGGTTGCACGATCTGCCAGGACGGCTGCCCGACAGGCGCAATCCGTGTGACCTCTGCTCCCCTCATGCGGGACGTCGAACGTCCCCAGATCGACGAACACAGCGAGAGCAATATTCCTGGTCTGTTCTTGGCCGGCGAAGTCGTCGGAGCAGCGCTGATCAAAAAGGCCGTCAACCAAGGTGACCAGGTCGTGCGTTACATTGCCGACCGCAAACCTCGCCTCGCCGACGTGCCATACGATGTCATCATCATCGGCGCCGGTCCGGCCGGACTCGGCGCCGGCCTAGAAGCCAAGCGCAAGGGCCTCCGCTATCTGATCCTGGAACGTGCCACGGTGGCGAGTACCATCCGCGATTATCCGCGGGATAAAGCCGTGCTGGCAGAGCCTGTATTGTTGCCTCAGTACGGTTTGCTTCCCATGAAAGACGCGCAAAAAGAAAGTTTAATCGAGGCGTGGGAGCAGGTCATCCGCGACAATGGACTGCGCATCAACGAACGCGAAGAGGCCCTCGACATTCAGAAAACCGACGGCCTCTTTACCGTGACAACGCCCAAAGGCACCTATCAAGGAGCGTATGTGATCCTGTGTATCGGCACCCGCGGGAACCCCCGCAAACTGGGCGTCCCCGGCGAAGAGCTGCCCAAGGTCTATTACAATCTGATCGACGCGGCCGATTTCCGAGGGAAAAAAGTCCTGGTGGTCGGCGGTGGCGATAGCGCGATCGAAGCCGCCGTGGCACTCTCCAAAGAACCAGGGACGACCGTGCATCTCTCCTACCGGCGAGGCGAGTTCTCGCGCATCAAGAGTCGCAACGCTTCCGCAATCGCCGAGCAGGAGAAGGCGGGTCGAGTGACCGTGATCTTCAACTCCAACGTCACCGCCATCACGGAGCGTACGGTGACTCTCAAAGTCGAACAGCAACAACTCGTGCTGGAAAACGACGCGGTCTTCGCCCTCATCGGTGCCGATCCACCCAAAGCCTGGCTGGAAAAGATCGGCATCAAAATCGTGACCGTACAAGAAGCTGTCGGGGCACAGTGGTGAGGATCGAATATTTATCTGCGTGTGATGCGCCCGTCGGCTGATTTTTCGATGACAAACTGCATCGGCGGGTGAGCGAGAGAGCGACCATCGACGGTATCGACTCGCGTAAATTTGACCGTCGCTGTATCCCTGCCATTTTTTTGGATGTCCACATCTCGCAGGGCGACGCGGAAACTCTTGTAGCTATCGAGAATCGCCTTCAAGCGTGCCGCCTCTTGCGGCGGCACCACTCCCAGGCGCACCAGCGCGTCCACATCTTTCCCCTCCCACGCTTGCCGGTAGTTCTTTTCCAGCCAATCCCGTACTTCCGCCTCGGTTAACTCCGTACCGACCGCGGGAGGAGACGGGGGAGCAATCTGGCGCGCCCGTACCTCGACGGTCCACGTCCTCGGCGCACTGCGCACTCCACCCGCATCGACCGCAACCGCTGTCAAGCGGTAGGTCCCCGGTCTGGTTTCCGTAAAACGAAACCGCCCAGTGTCGGTCTTTTGCGGAGCCGCATTATTCACACTCCACTGGTACGTCAGCTGCTTTGCCTCTGCAGGCGCACCGGCAACCTCAGCCACTACAACGAAATCCAGCGGCGTGCCCGCCTCTACCTCGACCGTGTCGTCACGAGGCTGGACGTCGGTGATGCGGGGTGGTTGGGCGACAGCCTTCACAGTAACGTTCCACGCCACCTGGCTCTTCAGTCCCCCCGCATCGACCACTTCAAGGGTCACGCGGTGCTGCCCCTCGGCAATACTCTCCGGTATCCGCCAGCTGGTATCGGTGCCCCGGCTCATCTCCTGCCCGTCCACGGACCACACGTAGGTCAGGCGATCGTCTGCATCTGGATCCGCCGCCTGCACCGTCAAGCTGGTCTTTTCACCTCGTGTGACATCGACTCTCTCCGCCTTGGGCGACACTCTGGTGATCACCGGCGGTCGATTGACATTTTGCACCTGCACCTGCCAGGATTGTTCGGCGAGGGTGTTCTTCCCATCCGACACTACCGCTTTGACCTCCCTCACCGTCTCTCGCCCATCGTTGAACCCAGGCTGATAGGTCCACTTCTTCCCTTCGGCCTGTTTTTTGCCGTCAAGAAACCACGTGTAACGGAGCGGAGTCGTCCCTTCCGCCGCGAGCGCGAACACCAACTTTTCTCCTTCTTTTACCGTTACAACCTGTTGCGGATCGGGTGTCACCTCGGTGATCCGGGGGAGCGGCGACACGGGAGGGGCCGGTTCCGGCGGAGGAGAAGCCTTGGCGACGACCGTTTCCGTGGGCTGAGGCGGTGTCAGGTCCTCCCCTGCTTCTGGGGTTGGAGCGGATGTTTCCTGCGGAGGAGTGCCCTCTTGGACTGGAGCAGGCTCGGAGAATTCGGGAGACGCTGGCGGCGGAACGACAGGAGCCTGAGCCACTTGGGCCGTCGGTGTCACAGGTTCCTCCCTTGGAGCTACCGGCTGGCGCGCAACCGGAGGTTCACCAGGAGGGGGAACAGGTGCGGGAGAACGAGCAACGACAGTCCAATAGAGGGCAATGGCAACGCCCAACGCCAGTGCCCCTCCGCTGACGAGCATCGTAGGACCTGGGATACCCGCCACTCTGCTCGCCTGCTCCCCCGCGACAACAGAGAGAAGCGAGGCTGCTTCTTCGTACCGTGCCTGCGCTTCGGTGTACTTCCCCTGCTGCAGCAGCACCTCTCCACTCGCCAGTGCCTTCTCGACACGACGCTTGCGGTTCCCGCGAACCGCAGGGGCTTGGCGCTGCAGCTCATGTGCACGCTGACGCGCCTGCTCAGCCTCCTCCTTCTGACGGTGCAAGAGCGCATCACGCTGGATCCGCTCGAACAGTGAGCGCCCCTGGACAAAGCCTGCCAGCGCCTCCGTGTAGTCTGCACTCGCCAGCGCCAGGGCGGCTTGTTGCAGCAGCTTTTGTCCCTCTCTCCATCGCTCAGCAAAGAGCTGTTCCCCCATCGCCGCTGCCTCGCGGGCCGCCAGCGCGTCTCGTTGCGCACCTTCCGCTTCGCGGCGGGTACGTTCTTTTTCGCGCTCAGCCGCCTCACGCGCCTGGGAGAACCTCTCTCGCGCCTGTGCGAACAGCTCCCCAGCCTCTCTCCACTGTTTCGCCGCTAAGAGCTGCTCTGCACGCGCACGCACCGATTCTGCCTGTCCCCACAACTCCGGCACGTACTGCTCGGCGCGCGCATCCATCGCATCGTGTTGGACCTTCTCTCCCTGTTCCTTGCAGGTGATAGCGTTGTCGCGCAGCTGCCGTCTTTCCGTCGCTGCCGCTCGTGCCTGCTCGTACCGCTCCACGGCGTGGAGATAGTGCTGCGCAGCATCTCCGTAGCGGTGCTGCATAGCGCTCTGCTCAGCCGCTTCGTAGAGAGCTCGCCCCTGCTGCAAGAGGTCAGCGGCATATTCGACTGCCGCGGCCTCTTCTGCTGCGTGTCGTGCTTGCACCGCCTGTGCCCGCGCCGCTTCTGCCGCCTGTCGTCGCCGCTCCCCCTCCGCGCAGGCCTCGCGATATCCCTCTACTGCACGTTCATAGCCGGTACATGCGGTTTCGTATTCCTCAGCCTGATAGGCTTCCTCCCCACGCCGCTCCCACTGCTGCGCCGCAGCCCATAGTTCTTCTACCGCTTGTCCAACCGCTTCACCTGCGGCTTTGGCTACCAGGAGTCGTTGTCGCAGATCCTCGGCTGCTCGCCGTTGGGCCGCTCGCAGTTCGCGCCGCTGCCGTTCAGCCAAGGCCTGCTGACTCGCCTGTTCGTACTGGTGCCTTGCGTCGTCGTACAAACGCTGCGCCAGGATAAAATCTTGCTGCGCAAACGCTTCCCCTGCCTCCGCATACCGCTGTTGCGCCGCAGCCCAAACTTCAATAGCGTACTCTCTCGCCCCCGCCGTCTCAGCTTCCTTCCCGCGGGTTTGTGCTGCGTCTCGTGCGACCTCCGCCGCTGCTTTAAGGGCTGCGCGCCGCGCAACCTCCTGCACGGCAGCAAGAATCTCCCGAAATTGCGCCACCGCACGGGCAAATCGCACCCGTGCTTCACCGTACTCCTCCTCCGCTATCGCTCGCTCGGCCTGGGCGAAGAAAGTACATGCCTCCACCCACTGCTCGGGGAACAACGCCTTCCCTTCTTCTGCCTCCTGTTGGGCGGAGAGTGCCTCTGCACGCGCCTCTTCGGCTGCCAGACGGGCTCGTGCCTGGGCCTCTACCGCTTCCTGACGGGCCTGGGTAAAGAGAGACTGCGCATGCGCGAACGCCTGCTCTGCCTCTCCCCAGCGTGTAGCAGCGATCAGCTCCTCCCCTTGCGCGTACGCCGCTCCCCCCTCCTGGAAGTGGGCTGGGGCATACGCCGCCGCGCGCGCTTCTACCGCCAGCCGTCGTGCCTCCTCAGCACGTGTTTGCGCCGCCTGCGCCTGCGCATGGCGCTGCTGAGCTGTAGTCGCTTCTGTCCGTGCGGCCGTAAACGCGCCGAAGGCAGCCTCGTAGCGTGCTATCGCCTGTCCAAAGCGCCCTTGCTGCTCAGCGTCGTCAGCCTCCTGCCAGACCTGTTCGCCCTGCCGCCACAGGTCTGCAGCATACTCCATCGCCAGGGCATCCTGAGCAGCCTGTCGTGCCGCTTGGGTTCGCGCTTTGGCGTCGCACGCCTGTTGCCTGGCCTGCTCTCCTTCGTGCTTGACCAGAGTGTAACCCTGGGCTGCCCGCTCGTACGCTTGCCGCGCCTCCTCGTACTGCGCTCGCTCGTATGCTTCGCTGCCGCGCATTTCCTGGCGCTGCGCTTCTTCCCAGCGCGCTTCCACCGCGCCCTGGAAGGCTTCTGCCTGCGCCTTTACGGTACAGAGCTGGCGGTAGGCATCGTCAGCCGCTTGACGTTGAGCCGTTAGCAGGGCAAGCCGCTGTTGCTCAGCGTGAGCCTGCTCCCGTGCGTGGGCGTACTGCCGGGCTGCCTCTTCGTACAACTGCCGCGCCGAGGCGAATGTCGCTTGCGCGTGCGCAACATCCGCAGCACGCAGTTGCGCCTCCGCTGCCGCAAAGAGCTCGGGGACGAGCGTAGCAGCATCTGCCTCGGTAGCTGCCGCGCGGCGCTTCACCGCATGCTCCCGTGCCGCCTCGGCCGCCGCCTGCAGAGCCTCCCGCTCAGCAATTTCCCGCACCGCCGCAAAAATTTCCTGGAAAAGCTCAGCAGCCCGCGTTAATTCTTGCCGTGCGTCGTGATACTGCTCGGCCACCAACGCCTGAGCGCCACGCTCGAGGGACTGCACCGCTTGTGTCCACCGCTCAGGGAACAGCCGCTCCCCCGCCCTCGCTTCCTGTTGTGCCCCCAATGCAGCCTCACGTGCCGCCTCGGCCTGCGCACGTGCCCGCTGCCTGTTCTCCTGGGCGAGCTGCCGCGCCCGGACGAACAATCCTCTGCCTGCTCGAAGGCCTCCCCCGCTTGCACCCACTGTTTCTCTTGCAGCTCCTGCTCCCCGCGAGCCAAAACTGCCCGTGCCTGGGCGAGCAGGTCTGCAGCGTACACCTCTGCCTGTGCCGTCACCGCGTCACGCTGCGCCTGTACCACGCGGGATTGCTGCTCCAGAGCGCGCGCAGCGAGCTGGCGTGCCTGCTCTGCCTCGGTTGCCGCCGCCCTGTAGCGCTGGATCGCTTCCCGATACTGCTCCGCCGCCTGCCCGTAGCGTCCCGCTGCCCACAGACGCTCCGCTTCTTGTCCTGCCCCCTCTCCCAGGCCGAAATGGGCTGCTGCATATTCTTGTGCCTGTCCATGCAGGGCGGCCACGCGGGCTTCCTCGCTACGCCCGCGCACCTCTTCTGCCGCGCGGCGAAGTTGCTCGGCCGCCTCTTTTGCCTGCTCATACCCTTGAGCTGCCCGCGCATAGAGCTGTCGTGCGTCCTCATAGCGCTCGTTCTGGTACGCCTCGTCCCCCTGTCGCTCCCATTGAGACGCGGCCGTCCATTGCTCCTCCACCGCCATGCACAGCGGTGCTCCCGCCGCCTTGGCTGCCCGCAGCTGCTGGAGCGCGTCGTCTGCCTCCCGTTGCTGCCGTGCCAGTATCTCACGCCGTTGCCGTTCCGCCCGCGCCTGCTGCTGCGCCTGGGCATACCGTTGCGCCGCAGCCTCGTACAGTTGCCGGGCGAGGGTAAAATCCTCGCGCTCCAGAGCCACGGCCGCTTGCCGCGCCTGTTGCTCCGCCTCGGCAAAGACAGCAGCCGCCAGGACGGCCGCATCTTCAGCGAGCGCGTTCTGTTGCCCGGCCTCCACGCGTTCCCGCACCGCTGCCATTTCGTTCCGCAGCGTTTCCGCGGCAAGCTCTCTGGCGTCCTCAAACGCACTCTTCGCTTTGGCAAAGCTGTCCGCCGCCTGACGGTAGCGCTTCTGTTCCCACAGCTCGCCCGCCTCGTTCTCGCAGGCGAGACCCTGCGTATAAAATCGGCGTGCCCGCTCCCGCGCACGATAGCGTTCTGCCGCTTGTTTGGCCGCACTCATCGCCGCGCGCGCCTGTTCCGCCTGACGCATCGCACCAGCGACCGCTTCTTCGCGCGCTCGTTCAAACAAGCGGATCGCCTCGTTGTACGCATCCTGGGCCAAAAAGTAATTGCGCTCGCCTAACCGCTTCTCTCCCTCGCTCTGCTGTTGGACCGCCTGCTGAAACACCGTCGCTGCCCACTCCTCCGCTCCTTCAGAGACCGCGCGCTCCCGCGCACGCTGGGCATCGCGCTGCAGCTCGAGCGTCAGCGCACGCTGCTGCTCCTCCAGGCGGCGACGGAGCTCTTCGCGGTCCTCGGCCTCGGCAGGTGTCGGACGGAGTGCCTGGCGGTCCTTAACCTCGCCAGGCACGGGACGGATAATCGTGGTGGCAGTTCTGTCCTCGCTACTCGCATCACGGCACCGCTCCAAGTCGCGCAGCAACTCCTCCATGCGCTGGTAGCGGCGGGTGCGCGATTTAGCGATCGCTCGCCGCACGAGTGCCACAAATTCCGGCGGAGGAGGAAGATCGAAGTGGGGTTCATGCTCGGTAGGATCATCTCGCACGCGGCGAATAACGGTTTCGGTATCGAGGTCAGCAAAAAACTGCTTCCCCGTATACATTTCATAGATGACCATCCCCAGCGAATAGATATCCGCACTGCCGGTGAGCGTATCGAGGGGACGCATCTGCTCCGGAGAGCAGTACTTCGGCGTGCCCACCATGGTCCACATGCCGGTCAGCTGGGTATCGTCCGCATCCTTCAGCTCTTTGGCGATGCCCCAGTCCATCACCACCGCTCGGCCGAGCGGGAAATCCCTGCTGGGGTCTTCGAGCATGATGTTACCGGGTTTGATATCCCGGTGGACGATCGGTGGGCTCTGGTTATGGGCGTGGGCGAGGGCTTCGGCAACCTGGCGTGCAATTTCCACTATCTCGGCCAACGAGAACGGCTGTCGCTTGCCCAGCTTGATATCCCGCAGGTGATCCCGCAGCGTTTTCCCCTGGATATACTCCATGAGGATGAAATACCGCTTGATACTGTCGTCGTACTCGACCCCCTTACTGAACACCCGCACGATATGCTTGTGCCGGAAGCGGGCCATCACCGACCCCTCGCGCTGAAAGCGCGCCAGGAGCGAGGGATTGTCCATCAATTCCGGAGAGAGCATCTTCACGGCCAGGACGATCTCCTGCATCTGGAAATGGCGTACCTTGTACACCATTCCCATCCCCCCTTCGCCGAGGGGGCCGATGATCTCCCATTGGCCGGCAATAACCATAGTCGTCAGCGCTCAGGTGACTTTAGCTCTGCTCGCAGCCGTTGTTCCCTCCGGCCGTGCCTTCGTAGCGGAGGAGAATCACCGTACTGTTATCCGGCCCGCCACGTTCATTGGCGAGATTCACCAGGGCATCGCACTGCTGTTGCAGATCGCGCGCTCTATCGGTGAGGATCTCGAGCATCTCTTCCTCTTCCACGGTCCCGTGTACTCCATCGCTACAGAGCAGAAAGAGATCCCCAGGCTGCGGTTCTACAATCCGCAGGGTCGGTTGGACGAACGGACTCACTCCCACCGCCTGAGTCAGAATGTGGCGGTGCCGAGAGGTTTTCAGTTCGTGAGAGCGAATTTTCCCCTCGCGCAGGAGCTGTTGCACGAGGGAGTGATCCTCGGTCAGTTGCTCGATAGTGCCATTGCGCACGCGATAGACGCGGGAATCCCCCACATGACCGATGCTGGCAAACGGCTCGCGGTTATCGAAGAGGATCGCAGCAACGGTCGTTCCCATCCCCATCAAGCTCGGATCCTGACGACTCCGCTCCAAAATCGCGGCGTTAGCTCGCTGAATGGCGATCGACAGCCGCCGCCCGCCGATACACAACCGCCCTGTCTCATCCGTCACCGGCGTCAGGTCCTCGTGCTGACTGTGGGCGATATAGGAGAACATCGTTTCTACTGCAAGCTGACTAGCAATTTCTCCACCTGCATGTCCTCCCATCCCGTCAGCGACGACGAAGAATGCCGTCTCGGGGAAAAAACCGAAGGTATCTTCATTTCTCGCCCGGACTCTCCCGATATCGCTCTGCGCAGCGCCGCGGATCACACGCACAACTCCTTTCAGCGGCTCATCGACAAACGGGCCACAACTGACACTTCTTTTCCTATGTAAAGAAGATCGGATGCTGTCAAGCCGTGTTAAGCGGACAATCGCATGCGGCTTGACGGGAACTGCATCGCAGGGGCCCCGGTACACACCGTCGCAGCGTCTGCTCGTGCAGCGGTGCAGAACCGGGGTGCTCCCCCCTAGAACGAATACTCTACGCCCCCTGAGGGAATAAAATCGGCCCGCAGCCCATCGGGGTTCAGAGGGATGATGCCACCAAAAAAGATCGACCCTGAGGTGCCTAGCGCGTAGCGCACCCCGAAAGAGAAATCCTCAAGGTCATTGCGTCGAACCCGTTTCGGGAACAGAGGAAAGGGAATCAGTTCCCGAACAACGTTACACGGCTGCTCCGTTGTGCAAGAGGCGGCAGGCCGATTCAAACGCTGCCCAAAGACGAACGCAGAGGAAGGAATGGGGGCCGGAAAGCGACCAAATTCACTGCGCCCGATGAAATCGACCGACAGCCCCAGGCGGTCCCACACCATGAAAGTTGCCCCTACCGCGTAGACAAATGCAGTACGATCCACATCGTCGGCGTTGAAGTCGAAACCGATATTGACATGCGGCTCGAAGCGGTCCCCCATCACCTGCGAGACGATCAAAAACGGGATCACATGGGTCTCATCGGTGCCGTGAAAATCATCCACATCCCCGCTGGGCAGGAGCAGATTGAGCCCCACTGTCGCTCCCCCGTTCTCCGTGCGCCAAAAATGGTACTTAGTGCGCAGCGAGATATCCCCGACCCCTGTTGCACTGGCCGCAGCACGGGCGAGCAGGGCTGGAGGGCGCTGGGAGAGGCTGAAGGGTATTTGCGTTATCGTATCCGGGGTGATTGGAATCACCTGCGTTACCCTCGACAAGTCAGGACTCACGCCAAAGAAGAGGAGGTCGTCCCCGACTACCCCCAATCGCCCGTTGCTGAGTCCGGCTACGCGCCGGACCTCGTTGCGCACCCGCACGGAGGTGTTGACGATGGGAATCGCCAGGCTCACATCCCAATGATCGGTGATCCCATAGCGGAAAGCCGGTACGATGACGTGCGCCTGCAGGTCGATGCGCGTGCGCAGTTGCGATAACACAAAGGGGAAGAGCGGGATACCATTGAACTCCAGGTCCGGCAAGAAGATCTCGTTGATCAAGGCAGGACTCACGATGTTGCCCAGATCGGTCCCGTTGAACTCGTCGAAATCGATGTAGGAGTAGCCGATGCTGAAATTGAACTGCCCTTTGCCCAGGGTGAGGGCGCGTTCGCTGTAGAGGGGACCGGGCACTCCAGTCGAGCGCTCGTAAATGCTGAGCGTGGGGTTATACCGATAGGTAAAGGCAGGAGCGACAGAGGCCAGCGGGAACTGCTGCGTGACCGCATGCGCCACCGCTGCAGCGATGACAGGAGCCACACCTTGTGCAGCGCGTGCGAGCGCCTCGGGCGAAGCCAAGCTCCCGTCAGGGGCGAAGAAACCGACCAGGCTCTCACCATCGCGCGTCGTCGTGCCGACACCGCCCGGCGCGGTCGGGAAGACAAAGCCCTGCACGAACGCATCTCTGAGAGAGCGGGCGTTGCTCGGTAACACAAACGCAGTGCACAGACAGACTTGGGTGACGACACACACCACACCGATACGGAGGAACTGTCCTACTGTCACGATCTTCTCTCCTTATTGGATTTGTCGTCGCAACTCAGCCATATGCCGCGCGAACTGAGCCCGGTCGAAACGCTCGCGATCCTTGACATCCTGATAGAGCTTATCGATCGTGCGAGTGATTCCGCCCCGCGCAAAAGCTGGATTATCGCGTGCCATCGCGCTAGCAAGAGCGTTGATCGCCATGATCGCCTGTTCCACCGAGTGGATCTCCGCATCGATCAAATAGGGAACTTCCGCCGCAATGGCATCGATCAGCCGCGCCGCTGCTGCAGTATCGATGTCCGCCTGGCGGATCTGGGGAATGACACGCTCCATCGTCTCCGCCAGACCGAGCGCAGTAGTCGCGACCTGTTCCGGGGGGGTGTTCATATAGGCGATGTACCGCTCGAGGCGTTCGACCTGGGCATTGAGTCGCTCGCGCTGCTGGGGCGCAAAGGCGGAGACGAGCACCCGCATCACCGCATAGCGCGCCGGGTTCCACGACGGCAGGCCGGCCTTAAATTTATATCCTCGGATCTGCCGCCATTCTCCCTCCCGCAGGGCGTGGTGACAGGCGTAACAGTTCATTTCGGCAAATTCGGGCCAGTCATTCGAGCGCGCACGGCGCGCCAACTGTAACATCCCTTCGCGGAACGCGACAACCTGTCCCACCGCCCAGACTCGAGCGCTCTGGAAGTCCTCTCGCCCTTGCGCTTTGCGCTTCTCGGAAAACTGATCCCAGTGCGGCGGCATCACGGCACTGTAGTTGTCCAGCTCAAAAATCAAGTCCGGATGACCAGCAGCGATGAGTTCGTGGTTAACGGTCTTGTGCGCATCCCCAAGGTGACAGGACAAACAGGTCTGTCCTCTCACCGCTAAATCCCGCAAGTCTTTCATGCCCGCCTGCACCGACATCTCGTGCGTCCAGCCGGATTCGGTGTGGCGCGCCAGCCAGCCGCCCGCCGGACCATGACACGCTTCACATGATACGCCTTCGGCGAGATCGAGCGGTCGCGCCTGCGCATCGCGGGGCACGTACACAGCGTGACAGTCCAGACAGACTTTGCTTTCGTGCGCCGGTTGGGCAAGTTTCAGGTTGCGTGCGATACGGGCCGACAGCTCGGTCAGTAGCACGTTATACGCCTGGGTGTGGCGGTCTTGCTTCAGCCAGATGAAATACTCGTCCTGTCTCACTCCATAGACATCGCGCGGCTGCACGCTGCCGTGACAATTGCTCGAGGCACAGGAGGCCGCTCCCACGTATTGTCCTGGCCGGAGCGCCGCCGCATCGAGCGCAAACGGCGGGGTAGCCTCGTCCTGCGCCTGCCCTCTCCCCCCTAGGGCGATGCCCAACAGCCCCATGGATACTGTCACCATCGTCACACAACGCAATACCTGTTTCATACCCTGCAATCCTTCGTCCAGGAAACCCCGCCCTATACCTGTTATCCGCGTGGGCCAGATCTCTGACCTTCCCCTCCAACTATGTGACGCCCTTCCTCTTGCGGAGGACCAGGAGGCCGATCGTCTACCTGATAGAGCCTGCCATCGCGCAGATAGAGCTTTTGCATCTCTGCCAGGGTAAAAGGTCGCGCGCCGATACGGTTGAAGACGCTGACCTGATTGCCGCTCTCATCAACAGCACGATCGCGGTCCAACCCCTTGGCGATGGCCAGCGCCGGACCATGGGTGTGATAGGTCGCGATCAGTTGTGGGACCGGCCGGGGGCTGAACCCGAGGTAACCTGGCGTGGTATCCGGTGATGTCAGCTGCAAAACCCGCAATCCGTTTTTCCCATCCGCTACGTAGGCAAAAAGGCTCACGTTGGTCGAGGCGACCTTGACATCGTGGACATCGTTGAGTTTTCCGTCCGCGGTGTACACCTGATCGACAAACGGCTGCTCTGGACGCTCGACATCCACGATGACGAGCCCCTGCGGTCCAGCAGCGACATAGGCATAGGTACGGGCGACATAGACACGTCGGGCGTTGGCGATCGGCACGGCTGCCACCACCTTAGGTGTCAGCGGGTTGGTCACATCGACGACCTTGAGCCCCTCCTGGTCGGTGACGAAGGCATAGCGGAACTGCACAGTCACGCTGGTCGGCTTTCGTACCTCGGTCACCTCAGCCACGATGCGGGGTTGTAACGGCTGGTCGAAATCGACGATCACCAGACCACGGTCGCAGGCGACATAGACGTAGCGTCCGGCAATGGTGAGATTTTCCGCCCCGTTGAGGACGCCATCCGGGTTAAAGGTCAAGGCACGGGTGAAGAAATTGTTGGTCGGGTCGCGATCTGCCAGGGTATCGACATTGACCAGGATCAGTCCTTCGTAGCGATCGGTGAAGAAGGCATAGTGGTAGATCGGATGCCACGGCTGCTCCTGGTTCTCCGGCAACGTCTTGCGATACGGGGCAATAGGCATATTGGTTGGCAACGCCACCGCCGTCGCATATGTACTGCGCACGTATGTCGCCTGCCCGAGCGGCGACACCGGTGCCGTGACGATGCGTTCGGAGAAATCTTTGTTGTCCACATTGGCAACGTCGAACGCCTCCATGCCGCGTGGCCCGAGGGCTGCATAGAGGTATTCTCCCCGTTTCTCGAGCCCTAGCACCTCCCCCCCACCACGGTGGTGATAGGCCTCTTCCAATTCCAATCCATGTTCTTGGTGCCTACGGTAGTTATCCGGGTAGGCCAGTTTGTGCAACGAGCTGCCGATCACTGCCTGTGGTTCCTCCCATTCCGTTACACCCACGGCCTCGAACCCCTCTTTCCCCGTTGCTACCCAGGCGAACCGTCCCATGAAATTCACGAAGTTGGTTCCCAGGGTCAGCAGTTGCGCCATCCAGGCGTTGTTGTCATTGGCGGTCGAGACATGACAGTCGGTACACTTTTGTGTCTCGACGGTCCGCACCGTGTGCGGAAAATGCGGATTGAAGGCCTGGCTGCTATATCCAGGGGTAGAGATGGGAGGCTGTTGGATGTAAAACCGCTGGCGGTTGAGGTTGACTGAGCTCAGCACCAGGGCGCTGGAGGAACGCACGGGTGCAATGCGGTGGTTTTTGTTCGTGCCGTGGATCCCGAGCATGATCACATCTTCACGCACCACCTGCGGGTTGTAGGAACTGTACTGCCGGAAGAATCCTCCTTCGTAATGGTACTGTTCTGACTTCTGATTCGCCTCTTGCGGCAGATGACAGCCGAAACATGAGGTCATCCATGAGGAATGACAGGCAAAACAGGTCATCTTCTCGTTGGCATGGGCAAGCTGACTCTCTGCCACATCGCGCCGTCCCCACGTCTTGCCGTCTCGCTGGATGGTCTTCGCCAAACGGGCCTTCTCGTTGTAATGCGGATGGCCGAGCGTGATGGTATCGAAAACCTGCTTCACCTCCCATTCCAGGTTGGGATCGAGCATCGAGCGCTGGATGAGTCGCTCTCCACGCCAGACAAAACGGGGCTGTCCGAACGGTGTAGTGCCCAGGAGGAGATCGGTGCCCCCGGGCGGGGCGGCCGGTCCGGAGGTCTTCAGCGTCGCCCGCGCCCTGATCGTGCCGTGGCAGTCTTCACAGCCGATTTCCACCGCGCTGGCGTACTCTCCGTACAACTTGCTCCCGTCCCCATGTGCATCGCGGGAAAAATGGCAGTCCACACAGTGCATCCCCTTTTCTAAATGAATATCCATCAGGTGGACCGCCTTGCGAAACTTTTGCGGATCGCGAAAGTCGACGATGTTCCCCGCTGTATCCAACAAATTCCCCTTGCGGTCACGCTTGAAGACCCCTTTGAACACCCATCCATGCCCGTGGTAATCGGCAAATTGCGTGTGTTGTAACTGCGGGTTGAATTCGCTCACCTTGGCCAGGAAATTCACGTCCGTCCACAACCCCCGGACAGCTGCCCCTTCGGGGTTGTGATTCAAACTGATCCGCTTCTCTTCCTCGGTCGGATTTTTCTGTTCTTTGGGCCAGAGAAACTCCCCGTCGGACTCATAGTCCCACATGTTGAAGCCGTAGTAGGTGTTGATGAACTGGTTGGGTTGGTGCATGTGGCAGACCATACACTGGCTGGAGGGGATCGCGCGGGTGAGGACGTGCTGGATCGGGTGGCCCGGCTCATCCTTGGGAATAGTGGGATCTTTGGTGAAGCTCTTTCCCAAATGGCCAAAGCGTGCGTAAGGTCCTGAGCGTATGGAGTCGCGGTCATTGGCATAAACGGCGTGGCATGCCGTACAGCCACTCGAGCGGTAATCTCCTGGATGATCGTTGGTACCCAAGAATGAAAGATGTGGGTCGTTCAGCCGGGTCTTGTGGATATTGAGGACCGGGATACTCACCCGCAGTCCTGTCCCTGGACCGCGGTTGCTCAGGCGAATATCGGGTTTGCCGGACAGCTCCAGAGGGTTGGGGTTGCCAATTTCGGGAAAGGCCGAAGGCTGGAACAATCCCCCATCCTCGAAGGCGCGGAAATTGTCGGCCGGCTGCAGCGTTTGCCACCTCGGCAGCGGGAGGAGAAACGGCACGACCCCTTTCTTCAGTTCCTCTTCTGTAGGTGGGACCGCCAGTTTGATCATCTGCGCCCGGCCGTCGCGACTATAGCTCTCCCCCACCCGCGCGCGCTTGGTAGAAAGAATCCCGTTGGCATAGCCTGCCGCCGCCCAGAAGATGGCCGAGGTGGTCATCGGGCTCTTCTTGACAGCGTTGACCTGCGCTTGATGACAGGTACCGCAGGCTTCCTGCGCCACCCGCAGGTCTCCTGGGTTGATGAAGCGGATGAACGCAGGCGATTCATAGTTGAGCAGAGTATAGGTACGCTCAGGATTGGCGGTGCTGCGCTGCCCCGCGGCATTCACCCAGCGCTCGGGATACCGGGGTGCGACATGAGCCTGTTTTTTGATTTCCTCATACTGCGGCGAGCCGGGGGTTATCCCGGCCGTGATGGCCGGAGCACTGTTGCCGCCGTGGCAATCGACACACCCCAATTTCACCGCTGGAGAGGCGTGCATCGAGGGGAACTCGATTCCCGTGTGACAACTCAGGCAGCCTGCACTCTTGCGCTCCACCTCAGCGTGCGACTGCTGCAGGGGTGCAGCCGCCGCCGGCTCCTCTACCGGACGCACCGTCTCCATCCCCAGCCGTTCGAGCGGGACGACACAGCTCGTCAATACGACTCCCCCGCAGCAGGCACTTGCCAGGGCAACAACATTCCGGCGGCGCATGAAGCAGGACCAGACACGACGGAGGAACACCATTCCTCGCACTCCCTCGCTAAAACAACAGCGTCAAGTTGGTAAAGCCGAGATACAGGTTGCTGCGGGTGGCAAAGATGTCAGAAAATCCGCCGCCAGGAAAGAGGGTGGCAAACCCGGCGAGGAAGATCACATTGTTGTTCAAGAAAGGCCGGTAGCGCGCCCCGACGCTGACATCCCACCCGATCTCGCGACTGATCGGCTTTTGAAACAGCACAAATTCGAGCGTATCGGTGGTATCGAACATCAGATAGTTGACGTTGAAGAGCGTGGTGAGTTTCGGCGTGACCTCCAGCTCGACCCCGGTATTGAAAATGTGCAGCCCTGGGTTGACAAAATTCGGCTGTCCCTGCTCTTTGCTGCTGCGGAGATCGGGAATCAGACTGCCGCGATTGACTAATGCCACGCCAGGGAGAGCCAGGCGCACTTCGAGACGGTTCCAAAAACTCAACCCGCCACCGGCGAAGTTCGGGTTGTCGAAAATAGCGTCGAATCCCCGCGCCTCGTCGTCCGCCGGGTCGCTGTCTCCAGAGGAGTAGAAATACGATACCTTGGGCCGGATCCAGTCGCGATCGAAGGACAACTCCAGCGCGCCCATGAACGCGTCGATGGTCACGCTGCGGCCGGCGATGGGATTTTTGCTGTCGTGGCCAGTGACGTAGTAAAAGGCGTGATCGATGTTGAGGCGCCCGTAGTGTCCGAAGCTGGTCCAGCCAAAATAGGTCGCCTCGATCTCATGCGGGGTAAACGAGCCGATCGGATCCGGCCGCACGAGAAAACTGTTGTTGTTGAACTTGAAGCTCTTGTCGTCCCAGACATGGTGGAGACTGAACTGGGTCGTATAGCCTTTGACGAGAAAATCCTGCCGGTAGACATTGGCGATCAAGACCCGCTGGCCACGTGAATGCAGACGATTCAAGCCGCTGTTGGTATCCTTCTCCAGGCGATCAAAAAAGGCCAGGTTGAACTGGTTGCGGTTCGACTCCAGGTTGCCGAAAAGACGGATCCCCAGGTTGGCGTCGCTGAACACGAACCCTTTGAAATCGCTGTTAAAGGGTTGAATCCCCACCCGAACCGACAGAAAATCGTAATTAGGACTGAGATCGGCCAGTTTGACTTCAGCAAACATCTCTTGCAGCGCTGCAATACCATCCAGGCGGTCCGTCCCTCTGCGCACATCGGCGTTGACCACGCCGGTTTCTCGCACATCCAGATAGTTGATGTTGCCGATGAGGGTCCCTTTGATCTGCCAGTCGAAGGGTTTAAAAGCGGTACTGCCTTTGAAGAGGTTCAACGACAAAACCAAATTCTGATTGTAAAAAAACTGCAGGTCATCACCGAAAAAGCGCTCGGCTCGCGGACGGGCACTGCTGACCGCACTCGGAGTCGGCAGGGTCCTCGTCTCCAGCAGCGTGTCGGATATCCCGGTGAGGACAAAGAAGAGATCGTCACCGTAGATCGGGTAGTCGCCTTTGAGAACGTTTTGGTTGTAAGGATCCCACCAACGTCCTTGGACGTTGATTTCATAGGGTGGTGGCACGATGCGCCAGCGGTCGGTCATCGCCTGAAAGTCGGCATCCGCCGCCTCCTCGAGGGGCGAGGGCTCCTCCTGGAACGGTACTAACGGCCCACGGGGAAGCCGGGCGGCTTCGCCCACGGCAAGCACTTGCGTCGCCGTCACCGTCTGCCCAGAAGGGGCGGTGAGCCGCGCTTCGACAGTGTAGGTACCGGAGGCGAGAGGACGGGGCCACTCGAGCGACCAGGTGCCACCGGGAAGAACGGTCGTCGTATGGGTCTCTCCATCAATTGTCAGCGCGATCTGGGTGCCGGGCGGCGCTTTGGTCGTACCGGAAATCAGTGGCGTGGTATCACGAGTCCGCAGCGGAATCCCACGGTTGATGACCAGTTGTGTCTCTGCCCCCCACGCACGCAGGACAGGGTATCCCAGGCCGAGGAGGAAGCATGCCAGCAGGAGCCGTCTCCACATGTTGCGCATCGTCCTATACCCTTCCCTCACTCAACCGTCCTGTGGGACGAGTCACTCATCCCCCGTGCGCGCGGCTAGCGTATTACCGTTCCGGATTGCGCGGGAACTTCAGGTAGGCCTGGCGCACCCCACGGATGAAAAAGTTATCCGCCCGCAGGTTGTCCGGCGGTTCGAACCCCTGTGCCCCGGCGACAGTGACAAAATCGTCCTGTTCTACCCCGTCACCACTTACCCCTAGCCCGCCGACCAATTCGCCATTCTTGTACAGCGGCAAACTGCCAGGGAAAAAGACGATCCCGTTCTGATTCAAATGAGGCGGTTGTGACCCCTGGGTACAGACATTCACCGTATCTGGAACATACAAGGTGTAGAAAAATGGCCCTTCGTCGCTCGTATCGATCCCCGGAGGGTAAAACGGCTGGCTGGAAAAACTGAGGGTACGGTTGGTCACCGCCGTACCCGGGGGCAGTCCAGGGAGATCGGTGGCAACAGTGGGCGCCAGGCTACTGAAATGGGCGACGTTGCGTGCCTTCGCCGTGGCCACGTCGATACTGAAAATCGTGGCATCCGGCATACGGAAAATGGCTAAGATATCCCCGTCGGCATTGCTGACCGCAATGACCATACGGGTGCGGTTACCGATCGGCAGGCGAATCACCGCCCGGGTGCGATTGGCCGCATCCACCGCTTGCCGCACGATGCGGTCCACCTCCTCAGCCGTCAGTTTCCCGTCGGGGTCAGCCAGTGGACCGACCAGGTATCCTTCCGGCGCCTGCAGACACAGGGGGTTGCCGTTAGCGTCCAGGTCAGGGTTAGGATCCTCGTCCGGGGTCGGGTCGTAACAGGAACCGGTGAAAGGACCGACAAGCAACTCTCCATCTGCTCTCCCCGGCGCTGTCCCTTTTGGACGCTGCAGAATCCCTTTATCCAACTTTTCGGTCAAGCGGTCAGCGACAAACGGTAACCGAATTCCGTCGATAAAGACCACAATGGACCGCAAGGCGAGCGGCAGCGCGGGAACCGGAGCGAGTCCGGCAGCGAGGATACCGGAAAGGGCGGCGAATTCGGCAATCTCCCCCGCGAAATCGCCGACCACCCCGATTCCCCCTAACAGCACCGCGCCGCGAAAGATCGGGACCCCACCGGCCTTCACCGCTTTGGCATTGCTATCGAAGAGGTCCGGCTTGCCGGTCAGGATCCCGAGCCCACAGCCGTTCTTCTCGAAACTGTTGCAGCATCCCCGACGATCGATATCATTGCACTGCAGATTTTCGATCACGACACGCGCCGCAGTCGCTCGCGGGACGAACTGGTCCGGGTTGAAGGTGACGTGGAAGTCACACCCGCGGTTGGTGTTTTCGATGCCGTAGAGGGCAGCATTGGGGGTGAAACGCACCCCCGGAGGAAAGTGGACCCCGCTGACGAAACGCACCGTGCGCGACGACAGCGGAGCCTGGTTATTACTGAAAAACGCTCCGGTGCGGGCGAGCGATACCGCGACCTCGTTCGCGTCTTGGAGACCGCCCAGCGGAGGGGGTTCCTTGACAAAATTGCCCGCCACCAGCGGAGGAGCGCCGTGCTTGCGAAAAATTCCGAGCACTCGCCCCACGCGATCGACTACCGCCACCGTCATGGGCACATTGAGTGACGCGGCTGCTCCCTGCAGGATCGCCGCCACCTCAGCAGCAGAAAGCGGTGCCGCGAGAGGAGAGGCTTCGTCTGCCTTGGCCGAAGACACCGAGACACACACGGCGGCTACCACGCACAACCACAGTATTTTCTTCAGCATGTTTTTCCTTCCTGCACTCTTCACGAACGGTCGGATCGTAGGCGTGCACACCCGCCGGCCTCGCTGTCCCTCCTCATCTCTTGCCGCGGGGTTACGGCTGCGTCGTGGAAGGAGTCACCGACGTTCCCCCACCGCCCACCAACTGCTGTATCGAGAACGGGCCGTTCCACTCCACATCTTCCGCCTTGTTGTGATACAGGTGACAGGTGACACAGTCTGCCGGAGCCCCGCCCTGTACCGGCACGACTCCATCGCGCCGCACAGCCCGGTGGCACGGCTGACACATCTGAATACCGGGGAGCAACACATCCGCCGCCTTTTTGCTCTCCCGCACCCCCTCGTGACACGCAGCGCATTCTAACATACGGTGCGGTCGGTGCGCAAACTGTGCGTGGGGAAACCACACGCGCGGTATCCCCGGCTCGACGATGCGCGGCAAGGGGCGCTGGGTCGCTTCGACGAGGTGGCATTTGGTACAGGTGACGCTATACAAATAGCGCTCTGCGGCAGCCACGCGCTGGGCCACACTCGGAGAGACCGTGATGGGAGCAACCGAGGGGAGCGGACGTGTCACACGCCCCATTGGTTGCGGAGTCGGCTGCGGCGCAGGCGGCTTTTCGGAAAACGTCATCACCAAGTAGGAGTGGAGATAGAGCACGTCGCCGTGTGGCACCACCCGGTCGGGGAACTGCGGATCGAAGCCGAGCGGGTGACACTGCTGGCAATGGGTTTCGTAGTCGATCGGCGCCATCGCCTTGCCGTCTCTCTCCGGCACGTGACAATCTTTACAGGTGAGTTGGACGATGCCTTTGGGTCCTTTCAGGTCTGCCCGCAGGTGTCTCTCGTGGGGAAAAATGAGCGCAGTCCGGTCGCTCTGGCGCGCGCCCGGGTCATCCAAGCGCAGGCGGCGCGTGTTCTTCCCGTTCCCTAGGCTCAGCGCAAACTGGGGATGGTCCTTGGTAAAATCGGTGATGGTGCGAGCGAAGGTCGGCTGGGTACCCGCTTTGAGCCGGACATCTGCATGACACCCTACACAGCGGTCATTCGAGATCAGCGCTAACCGCGCATTCCCTTGATGCTCGGTATGACAGGAGCCACACGGAGGGGTCACGGCCTGGGTTGTCGTATGCAGGGGACCGGCATGGCATCTGATGCACAACCGTTCATTGACCCCGCGGAGCGGCTCGTGGCACAACTCGCACTGCTGCCCAAACACAGCATGGGCAGAGGAGATCGAGACTGTAGGATCTTTGCTCTCTTGCGCGATGACCGCACCCGGCAACCCCGCGCAGAGGAGAAGGAGGAGCAACCAGCCTGTCTGTATTACATCCTTGGCCACCCGCGCTCCTGTAGTCAGGCAGAGGTGCCGGGATGCTCTATCTTACTATCCCAGACACCGGAATCTCCTTGAATCCTCCATTGGACGAGATCTTGACCGTGCCCCTGAATGGCCCGCCGGGGCCATTGGGGCCGACAGTCACCGTTACTGAAATCGTCCGTGATTGCCCGGGTCCGAGACTGAACCGTATTGGTGACCCAGATGTTCCTTGCTCCAAGATCAAAACCAGCTCTCCCTCTAAGGTGCCCCCACCCACATTGGTGACGACGACCTCGCGGGTGCTGCTGCCGCCGCGCGGGATCGTGCCGAAGTCGAGTTTCTCTGGTGATGCCGACAATTGGGGTGGCTGCGGGAGGACACCTTGCCCCGAGAGGCGAACCAGGGCGGAGCCGCAATTGGAGCTGATCTCTATGTTTCCTTCGTGATTGCCTGCCGCTGCCGGACGGAAACTGACACCGATCTGCTGGCTTTGTCCCTCGAGTAAAGCAAAACTCCCCGGAGACAAGAGCTGAAAATGTCGGCCTCCCGCAGTGATGGTCGCCTGCCCCTGCAGGACGCCGCTCCCGTTGTTCCGCACCTGCACGGCGGTATCGCGCCCTTCGCCGACGGGCACCGAACCAAAGTCGAGCACCAGGGGAGACACACCTAATTGACACGGCTCCCGAGCAGGGAAGTCGATCACCGGACGACCGGCGTATTCAGCCTGAAAAGGCCCATTGAAATTGAGTTGCGCTCTCGGCCGCGGCCGGATAAACGTCTGCAACGAACGTCCCGGCGCAATCATTCGACACACCCGTTCACCGAACAGATCGATCCACTCGAACTGAGAGGCGTCAAATACCCGCCCCCCTTGCACGAAACGTAAATCCGTATCACAGGCGAAGAACGGACGAGGAGCGGTTTGGGCACGGAGCCCCGCCGTCGTTGCCCCGGAGAGGGCATTATTGATGGTAAGGAGCATCGCCTGCCCTGCGGACAAGAGACAGGGATTGGACCAACTGAGGGAGGCGGTCGCCCCATTGGCATCGGTCGCCGTTGCCGCCTGCGTCGCACACTGAGCGGCACTCACCCCCGCTGGAACGGCGCCCGAGAGAGAGAAATTCTGCTGGCTCTCTTGCCACTGCAACCGCATCACAGTGCCGGCCTGGGGGAAATTGGCGATCTGGGTCGCACCGGTCAGCCCCCTGGCGAACTCGCCCTGTCCGAGCGTGGTGACGACAAAGGTGACATCGGCAAACACCACCCCGTCGGCCAGCGCCCGTACCCGATGAACGCCATCTCCGAGGATGTTCCAGTTGAACAACAAACCAAAGCCGTTGTTGCCGTCGTCCCCGCAGAACTTCGGATCTGCAGTATCCGCCCGGCTGGTACCGTAAGCGGCCGGGAACGGTGCCCCATCGTCAATCCGGATCTCGACGCGTGTGGCGTTACACACCCAGCCCGAGATCACCCCGATGCCGCTCTGAAACGACCCCGGCTGGGGATTCTCTAGGACCCGTGTCCAACCCCACCCAGGCGACAGGAGGAGAACAACCAACGGGACAATGGACAGATGATGCCAACGCAACCGGGAAGTTTTCATAGAACAGCGTCCGTACTGATGCTCGTTCGAGTCCTGCATAACGTGCGGGAGATCGGCAACGGCAAGACTCTCCGCGCCGCCGTCCCCGTGCCCATGTTCCGAGGGAACCGATGGTCGGAAAAACGGAGGCGCGGGAACCTCGTTCATTGTTTCCCGCGCGGCTTCATCTCCAGGTCTGGCGGCGGCACGCTCGGCAGCTTCCAGCGAATGTAGGGTTTGTCTTTGAGCTCGTGATAGGCGTTGGCCTGTTCGATGGCACGGTGGAACGCTGTCTCGAAAGCGGCAAAATCCTGACTTTCGATCGCCTTGCCGACCGGTGGCCAATCTTCGCGCAAGAACTGATTCAGGGCCTCTTCGTGCTTGGGCCGCGTAAAGGCCCCCAGCTCCATCAACCCTTTGATCTCCTCCCACTGAAACTTGGCCAGCGCCCAATGTCCCTCTTTCGCCGCGTAGTAGAGCTTCCAGGTTCGCTGGCCGATCTCCGGCATAATGAGGCCCAGTCCAGGTTGAATGATGGCGATCTCCTCGAGCGTCATCTCCCGGTGCCCGCTCCAGACCCCTACTTCCATCAGGACTTCTTTAATCTTCGCCTTCAATTCTTCGTCGGTCATCGTCTCCTCCTCGCTGTGCAGGTCTCTGGGATCACTATACGCAAACTGGCGGGCGAGAGCAAATGTTCACATCCCAGAGGAGCACGCACCGAGCCGCACGGGGACCCCACGCCTGTCGACTAACAGATTGGCGTGCCCCAGCGATCGCGAAAGGCGAATTCACGAATCTCTTTGCGGGTACGCGGGACCATCTCCTTCTCGCGCGATCGCTCGTCGAGATCGGCGATATCCCCCTCATAGCCAATCGCGATCACCACCAGGGGTTGCTCCTCTTCAGGGAGGTGCAGGGCAGCGCGGACGGGACCCTGCTCCCAGCCGGCCATTTGATGACAGCGCAAACCCAGATGCTCCGCTTGCAGGACCAAGCTCATCACCGCTTGCCCGCAGTCGTACAAATAGTAAGGGATACCGTTATCGTGGCGGACGTCGTCGGCCTCCGGGCGGGAGACGACAACGGCGAGCAGCGGAGCTTTGACAGCCCAGCGGCGATTGCCGGCCATGAGCCCCGCGTGCAGCTGCGCGCGCACCGCCGGATCGGTCACCAACACGATGCGCCAGGGTTGCCTGTTATACGACGACGGTGCCCACCGCATCGCCTCCAGCAGCAGGCGAATCTTCTCCTCTTCTACCGGACGACTGTGAAACGCTCTCGGACTTTTGCGCTTGGCAATCTCAGGCAACAGCTTCACGTGCCCCTCTTCCAGACGGTCAGCCGACCCGCATAGGAGTGCCGGTTTCAGTGGCGAGCACCTCGTCGCGCCAGCGATGCGCCCGTGCCCACGTCACCATCGTGTCAGGAAACTGCAGCGCGAGAAAATCGGCGAAGTGTTTCTGCGCCCGCCGCGCGCTCTGGCGGTTCGGTCGAGGGTTGATCAACGCCGCCGCTACGAACAACTCGTCGACGGTCGCAGCATCCAAACGGACTTCCAGACGGACCCGGTTGCAGGGAACGTCGCCGGCAGAGAGCCAGACCTCGAACGTCCCTTTGAAGAAACAGCGGGCCCGGTCTTGCTCGGGCCAGAACGACAGGGCGATCACGAGCTTGGGTTCTTCCAGACAGAGCGCGGCGAGCACGACTCCGTCGTAGGTAAACATCTTCATGCGCCAGGAGACTTCGGCAAGGGCAAGGCCAAACGGTTGGATACGGCGACTAAACACCTCCTCGGCAAGCTCGACTTCGAGCACCGCTCCCATGGGCTCCTCCTCCCCACTGCTCCACCACAGCTCCACCACACCCAGCGGAACAGGTACGTAGACGTCTCATCCTCATTACCACCACCGTGTTCTCTTTACCTGACTGCACACAAAAAAGCCAGTGTTCCCACCGCGCGCGTCCCCCTCTCTGCCGCGCTACTCGCGGTCGAGCCCACGCTTGGCGATGATCTCGCGCATGATCTCCGAGGTCCCACCGCCGATCGGACTCAAACGAATGTCGCGGAAAAACCGCTCGATGGGAAACTCTTGGATATACCCATAGCCGCCGTGCAATTGCAGACAATGGTAGGCGATGCGATTGGCCACCTCGGCGGCAAAAAGCTTGGCCATGGAGACTTCCGTGCTACAATCTCCGCCTCGCTGCAGCACATCGGCCGCGTAGTAGGTGAGTTGGCGGGCGGCTTCCAGCTCGGTCGCCATATCCGCCAGGCGGTGTGCGACGGTCTGGTGGTCAAAGAGTCGTTTGCCAAACGCGCGACGCTCACGCGTGTAGCGCAGCGTGTCTTCCAGGGCCTGCTGCGCAGCCCCCACCGCCAGGCTGGCCGCGATGAGTCGTTCGTCCTGAAAATTGGCCATGATGTAGTAAAACCCTTTGCCCTCCTCGCCGATCAGATTGTGGCGCGGGATGCGCACCTCCTCGAACACCAACTCGCCGGTGTCCGAGCTATGGTTCCCCAATTTTTGCAGCTTCTTGGCCAACCGAAACCCCGGGGTGTCGCGCTCCACGATGAACAGGGAGATGCCCCGGTGCCCTTTGTCCTTGTCGGTTTTGGCAGCGACACAAAACACATCGGCGTGCACCGAGTTGGTGATAAAGATCTTGGCACCGTTGAGGACGTAGGTATCGCCGTGGCGCACTGCGGTCGTCTGAATGCCGGCGACGTCCGAGCCCGCTGCCGGTTCGGAGACCGCGATCGCACAGACCTTTTCCCCTTTGATCATCGGCACGAGGTACTGCTGCCGCTGTTCTTCGGTCCCGTAACGGGCGATATGGGTCGAGGACATATCGGTATGGACCAGCACGCTCATCGGCAGCCCCAGGGCGCGGCAGCGACACAGCTCTTCACAAAACGCGATGGTCATCCAAATATCACCACCACTCCCCCCGTATTTCTCCGGATAGCGAATCCCCAAGAAGCCGAGCTCGCCCATCCGCCGGTACAGCGATTTGGGGAACAAGCCTTCTTGCTCCCATTGATCGATGTAAGGAGTAATTTCACGGCTGACGAAGTTCCGTACCTGCGCGCGGAACATCTCATGCTCTTCGGTGAAAAAGTGCGACCGGGCAGTTATCATCACAGCCTCCCATTGGATTTGCCTCGCACACTACAAGAGCGCCAGGCACGAGTCCAGCAGGAACGGAGGGCGGGACACGGCGCACGCTCCGCACCCAGCGCGCCTTCCTCCCCCGTGTGGTCAGGGCGGAAACGCCGACTCCACCTTCACCGGACCAATCCGAGGCGGTTCATAATGTTATTGCGCTGGATGGCGGACGAACCGCCGGCGATCGGATACAGGAGCACGTCGCGCAGGTAGCGCTGCACGTCGTATTCCATGGCATACCCATACGCTCCCAAGATCTTCTGCGCGTTGAGGGCAATGCGCGTGGCCGCCTCGGCCACAAACAGCTTCGTCATCGAGGTTTCGACCGAACACGGCCGACCTTCCTGCGCCAGCTGGGCGCAGTGGTAGACCATCAAACGAGAGGCGAAGAGCTCGGTGGCCATGTCGGCCAGCATATGGCGGATCGATTGGTGGGCAGCGATCGGCTTGCCGAACTGCCGGCGTTCCTGCGCATACTGGAAGGCGTCGTCATACGCGGCCTGCCCGAGACCGAGGCAGATCGCCGAGACCTCGATCTTCTCCACATCGAGCGCAGGACCGACGAGCTGTCGCCATCCCTGGTGCAGCATCTCCATACCGCCGAGGAGGTGCGTGACCGGCACCTTCACGTTGTCAAAGGTCACGTCGGTCGTCTTGATGCCGTGATTGCCCATGGTGCGAATGGGTTGGATCGTCACGCCCGGTGAGCGCGGGTCGATGAGAAGGATACCCAGGTTGTGATAGCGCGGGGCCTGCCGATCGGTGCGCAACAGGGTGAAAATATAGGTGGCGATGTCCGCCCCTGTACACCAACGCTTGGCACCGTTGACGACGAAATAGTCTCCCTCGAGCTCGGCAGCGGTCTCGACCGAAGCCAGATCGGCACCGACATTGGGCTCGCTCAAACCGTAGGCGAAGAGCATCTCACCAGCGGCCAAGTGTGGCAACAGTTCCCGCTTTTGCGCTTCATTGCCGGACTCATACACGTTCACCGCCCCATAAAAGGCGGCCATGATATACGCCACACCGATCGTGAGACAGCGGCGACAGAGCTCTTCGATGGTGACGATCGCCGCCGGGATATCCCGCCCCGCACCGCCGTACTCTTCCGGCGTGGTGAGGCCAAACACGCCAAGCTCACGGAGCTTCTCGACCACTTCGCGCGGGTAGTAGTCGGCCTCGTCCCACCGTCTGACTTGCTCCCGCGGGCACTCGCGGTCGAGAAAACGCCGCAGGCTCTGACGCAGCATCTCGCGCTCGCGCGGTTCAGGCACATACATGACGCTCTGCTCCCTGTGTCGCGACGACGTTCCCCACAGGGCAGGAACGACCGCCACCGCTTACATCACATAACCTCCGTTCGGACTGAGGACCTGTCCGGTGACGTACGCCGCTTCGTCCGAGGCGAGGTAGAGGTGGGCATAGGCGATGTCGATAGGACGCCCGAGCTGACGCATAGGAATACGGCGCAGGAAAAACTGCACCACCCGCTCAGCGGTGGGACTGGAGATGCCCCCAGCGACGGTCGACCCTTCCGCACGCCCTTCGACCGCCTGGAGGATATTGTCGATCAAACCCGGAGCGACGGCATTGACAGTGATACCGGAGCGGGCAACCTCGAGGGCGAGGGAACGGGTAAAGCCGATGATCGCCGCTTTGGCCGCGGCATAGTGGGCGTTTTGCGGACCGCCTTCCATCCCGGCAACAGACGCCGTGTTGATGATCCTCCCCCAGCCCGCCGCTAGCATATCCGGGAGCACCGCCTGGGAGCAGAGAAACGTGCCTTTCACATGTACATCCAGCATGCGCTGCCATTCGGCGGGCGCGATATCGAGAAAGTTTTTGATCTGCGCAATGCCGGCGTTATTGATCAAAATCGAGATCGGCCCGAACCGTGCCCGCGCTTCTGCCACCATCCCCTCGACGTCTGCTTTCTTGGCCACGTCGGCACGAACAGCAATGGCCTTCTTGCGTCGCGACGAGCCGTTGATCTCCGCCGCCACCGTCTCGGCCCGGCGCTGACTGATGTCGGCGACGACCACACGCGCGCCCTCTTGGGCAAAGAGCTGCGCCGTGGCTTTGCCCAAGCCCGATCCTGCTCCCGTGATGAGCGCAACCTTCCCCTTGAGGCGCATGTCAGCACCATTTCATGCGCGAGCCGCCATTGGGGCTGAGAATCTGTCCGGTGACAAACCCTGCTTCTTCGGAGGCGAGATATGCTACTGCGTGGGCAATATCCTCAGGCTTGCCGAACCGGCGCATGGGGATCGTCTTCAGCATCCGTTCCACCCACCGCTCGGGGCTTTGCCGCACCATCGGTGTGTCGATCACACCAGGAGCAACGGCGTTGACGGTAATCCCCGTCCGCGCCAGTTCACTCGCCATGGCGACCGTCAGCCCGGCGATGCCCGCCTTGGCCGCGCAGTAGTGGGCCAGACGGACCCCACCGGTCATCGCCCCCATGGAAGAGGTACTGATCAAGCGTCCCCAGTTGCGCTCCAGCATGCCTGGGAGGACAGCGCGGAAACAGTTGTAAGTGCCGGTGAGATGGACGCTGAACATGCGGTCCCACTGCGCCTCGGTCATTTCCAGCAGCGGCACCTGTTCGGCGATGCCGGCGTTACTGAAGAGGATATCCACCCGACCGAATGCGGCACATGCATGCGCCACCGCTTGTTCTACCTCGTCCAGCTGTGAAACATCGACCCGCAGCGGTATCGCACGGTGTCCCGCACGGGTCACCTCCTGTGCCGTCTCTTCAGCACCGGGGAGATTGATGTCACACACCACCACGCAGGCGCCGCCGCGCGCCAGGACCAACGCGGTGGCGCGGCCAATTCCCGACCCCGCCCCGGTAATCAACGCCACTTTGCCCTCAACTCCTGGCACCTGGCCTCCTCCTGCTCGGTGTTCGGGTGACGTCAGCCTGCCGCCGCCAACCGTTCCAGCATACGCTCACGGAGTTTATCCTCATCGAGTGCAATCGTCAGGTCACCGTTACTGTCCACGGTGAAACGGGCCTGCTTGTCAAACTCCTGCGCGACTTCAGAGATGAGCTCGTTCAGCCGAGCTTTCGCTAACGGGGCCCGTTGCAATTCATCAGCGCAGACTTGGCGGATCCGCTCCACCACCCCTTTATGCTTCTCGATGTAGAACATGGCATTGCCGATCACGCACTGCCCATATTGCCACACCTGGTACTGACGTCCCTCCCGCTCCCACTGCAGAATCCGTTTGGGTGGGATAGAGAAGCGTTCGAGCTGGGCTCGCACCCACAGATCCTCCGGATCGGGCTCTTCTTCGCAGAACATGAGATTGACATGCTGCATGCCATCGGGCTTGGGATGAAACTCAATGCGCATCTTTTCCCTCCTCCCTGCAGCACGACGGCCTTTCCATCGCCTCAGACCGTCAGGTCAAGGGACAAAACGACTCGGCTCGTCCCCTCTCAGCAGTCCACCCCAGGCACGCTCAGGGTTCGGTGCGCAACTCCACCACATTGCCGTCCGGATCGCGCACGAACAACACCGGCGCATTGCCAATATGGGGCGGAGGGGTGAATTCGCTGAAGGGGATGCCGCGTTCTGTCAGCACCCGTTTCGCCTCCTGCAGATCCTCCACCTGAATGGCGATGTGGGCGCCGACACCAGGAAGCCCTTTAGCCGCCATTTCGTTGCGCTGCCCGATAATGTGCACCTGGGTGCCGTTGCAGTCGTACCAAATACCCGGAATGCCGCGAATTTCGGGCCGGGGAATCTCGGTCAGTCCTAACACCTCACCGTAAAACTCCCGCGCCTTGTCGACATCCGTCACTGGCACCCCGGCATGGCGGATCGCTTTGAGCTTGATCATGGCAACACC